>CAZEUV010000017.1:0-37036 GCA_964515285.1 uncultured Maribacter sp.
TGTTCCATCGTATTTTAATCGGGCTCCCCTTGGGCAAGTCATTAAAACAAAAACAACTGATCAAAGATTAAACCCTAATTATGCTTACAGAAGAAATAAACAAGGCCATTTCTATTTTAGAAAAAGGGGGCCTGATTCTCTACCCTACTGATACTATATGGGGTATAGGTTGCGACGCCACCAACGAAGCGGCAGTACAAAAAATCTACAACTTAAAACAACGGCAAAATAGCAAAACGATGATATGTTTGATGGCCAATGATGCTATGTTAGAGCGATATGTTGCGCAAGTACCCGATGTGGCCTATGATATAATGGATCTATCAACAAAGCCTACTACTATAGTATATGACAACCCGAAAGGGATTGCCAAAAACCTCATCGCCCCAGACAACACCTTAGCCATTCGGGTAGCCACCGACAAATTTTGTCGATACTTGATCAACAAATTCAAGAAACCGATCGTATCTACGTCTGCTAATATTTCTGAACATCCGGCTCCAAATAATTTTTCTGAAATAGACGACCTTATTTTAAAAGGTGTGGACTATGTAGTAAATTTGCAACCGGAACAAAGTATCGGAACACCTTCCGTAATCATCAAATTAAGTAATGACGGAACGGTAAAAATTATACGGCAATAAAGTAAAAAACAACGTATGGCTTCCTTCACTTTTTTTCAAGGAGGGAGAAAAGTGTAAAATCCCAGCCAAAATCACATAACCCAAGATGTCTCAACAAAACCAAAAAGAAGCCTTAAATGATCCTATTTTCAAGATCGTGTCAAAAGCAGCGACAGAGCTATCTGTTGACTGTTATGTCATTGGTGGTTTTGTACGCGATTATATTTTAAAAAGAGGAACACCTAAAGATATCGACATTGTTGCAGTGGGCAGCGGTATCGCACTTGCCAAAAAAGTAGCTTCAAAATTACCGGGAAAACCACAGGTATCCATATTTAAAAACTTCGGTACTGCCATGGTGAAAACGGGTGATATGGAATTGGAGTTTGTTGGAGCAAGAAAGGAAAGCTATCAAAGCGATAGTAGAAAACCCGTAGTGGAAAACGGGACCTTGGAAGACGATCAAAAAAGAAGGGATTTCACCATAAATGCTTTGGCATTCTCGTTAAACGAAAAAGACTTCGGCAGCTTGTTGGATCCATTTGACGGTGTCTCTGATCTAGAAAAAAAAATTATCCGTACCCCTTTAGAACCGGGTATTACCTATTCAGATGATCCCTTGCGAATGATGCGCGCCATACGCTTTGCGACACAATTGGGTTTTACTATCAAATTAAGTTCTTTGCAGGCTATTGTTGAGAATAAAGAACGGATAAAAATAATATCAGAGGAACGTATTGTAGACGAACTTCATAAAATTTTAGCAAGCGAAAAACCCTCTATAGGTTTCTCACTTCTCCGAAAAACAGAACTATTACCTTATATACTACCTGAATTGGTAGCACTGCAAGGTATCGATGAAATAGAGGGCCAACGCCATAAAGACAACTTTTGGCACACGTTGGAAGTAGTCGATAATATTGCTACATCAACAGACAACCTATGGTTACGCTGGGCCGCCCTGTTACACGATATAGGAAAAGCACCCACAAAAAAGTTTCATATAAAACTGGGGTGGACCTTTCATGGCCATGAGTTCGTAGGAGCCAAAATGGTGTATAAACTATTTAAACGCCTGCGGATGCCCTTGAATGATAAAATGAAGTTTGTTCAAAAAATGGTCTTGATGAGCTCTAGGCCTATTGCCGTCTCTGAAAACCATGCCACCGATTCAGCAGTACGTCGACTGGTTTTTGACGCAGGCGACTATATTGAAGACCTCATGACCCTGTGCGAGGCCGACATTACCACAAAAAACCCAAAAAAGAAAAAAAAATACAAAAATAATTTCAAATTGGTTCGCCAAAAAATAGTGGAAGTAGAAGAACGCGACCACATCCGCAATTTTCAACCTCCTGTTTCTGGAGAGGAAATTATGCAGGCCTTCGACCTTAAACCATCCAAAGAAATCGGCATCATCAAAGATGCTATCAAAGAAGCCATTCTTGAAGGTGAGATCCCCAATGAACACGAGGCCGCCAAAAAGTTTATGCTCAAAAAGGGAATAGACCTTGGACTCGTAGTTCAGAAACTAGGTTAACCCTATATTAAAATCGATCGATCGTCGACCAGCACAGTTAAAAGTCCCCGCTCCCCTTGGAGAGGGGATTTAGGGTGAGGACATTTCACCATCAAAGAAGTCATTCTTGAAGATGAGATTCTCAATGAACACAAAGCCGCCAAAGGGTTTATGCTTATGAAAGGCGGTGAACTCGAGCTAGCTCCAAACCTCACTAATTAAATCAGACCCCCTCATTTTGTTCTTTGTAAGAAAATAGAGTGATTGTAGGTAAAAAAGAGCTCCCCTACAAAAACATGCATTTCACCGATGTTTTTCAAGGAACTCACAACATTTTTTTCTTCTTTTAACAGTTTCATTTCTATATTTGTTAAAATTTTAAGCATTTCATAGTCTTTTTAATACATTTTATCGTAAATAATACACTAACCAAAGCCCCCCGGTCATATGAAATATCTAACCTTTTCTACAATAACCATTAAACTATTGTCAACTCTTTCTATCCGAAACTATATTCTTTGTAGGGAAAATATTTTCCCATCTAAAAAAGTGTATTTCGTAGATGTTTTGCTAGAGACAAACAATGTTAATTTCATTGCTTTTTAACAGTACTCCAACTTTGCCCATTATACTATTTTTTAATAACTAACAATTTACCAATGAATAATCAATTAAGAACAGTACTCCTACTCGTATTTTCATTTTTCCTGCTTTCAGTGGCAAATGCGCAAATTGACGATAATAGGTACAAGGTTACCCTCAATCCCCAAGACCTTGGCACCTGTGGAGGTGCGAACAACTCATTAGAAGTAGTGACAATCTTGGGCAAAAATGCTACCTGTCATGCCTTTAGTATTACATTTACCTTGCCCACCGGGGTAGAATATGCTTCGGGATCGGCCAATATCACTTCTCAAACTGGTTCAGGTGACTTTACCGTTACAGAGGGTGGTACCCCTAACGCACCTATTTTCACCCTGCAGCGACCCAATGATGATAATTGGGCCGTTAACGATCAGGTGGTGCTTTCTTTTGAACGTTCTGCGGGTTGCGAAGCTGTACAGTTTCTCAATGCAAGCGGACTCTTCAAAGATGCACATACCATTGACTTCATTGATGCTTCAGGTGCCAAAACGGTATCTGATAACGACCTATCGATCTCATCGTACTCGCTTAATGCAGCATCATTGAGCATAGGCTCTATCTCAACTATCGATGCCAATGTGGGCGATTCTTATACTAGAAATGTGACGTTATCACAAGGAGGTAATGGCTGTACCAACACCCTTTCTTATTCTGTTGAATTGGGTACTGATGTTGATGATGTTTACTCACTATCTTACAACGGAACATTATTAAACCCATCGGCAACAAATGGTAACACCCTCTCTTATGACATCGATCTTGGCGCTGCTCCTTTTATAGGAGTTGGAAATGCAGATGGCTGTTTTGACAATGGTGAATCCATTATTTTTGAAGAATCTTTCAGGGTAGATGACTGTGTGAACACATCGATCATACACAATGCCTTTTGGGGCTGTAACGACGGGGAGACCTGCCAGGCAGCAGCGCCACAGACAGGCTCTTTGAACTTTGGCGCCAATGTACCTGATATAACCGTGACCAAAGTAGGAGGGCCTGCCAATACCGAGCTATGCAATGCGATTTCCTATACCGTGCGTATTGAAAACACAAACGCCGTAGCTGGTGCAATGGCTCTTGATGTCAACATCAATCTAGGTTTGGGCCATAATAGTTCTCCAATATCAACAGCATCTTCAAACCCTCTATGGGCATTCGATTACGAAAATACTAGAAGCGTGTCCAATTTCAGGTTTGGTAACAACCCCGCTTTCGCTACTATAACTTCTAATAGCGATGTATACGCAACAAGGGGATCAGGAAATACTGTTTCCATTCCACAGGACTTCTTTGGATCGGATCCAGATGGCATAGGAGTAGGGTTCGAAGATCTCGATAACGATGGTTTCTTTGATGATCTCGCTCCAGGGGCTTCAACAGAACTAACCTTTGATTTTGAAATTGACCCAAAATCAAATTGCGGTACTGGCCGCTTTGATTATATGACTTGGGAACATACTTATTTTGATGTGTTCTTCAAAGATCAGTGTAAGGGAGAACGCCTACCCGAAAGAATCGATCTCAACTACTTTAACATTATCAGGGATTATCAACAGATTACAGAGATCAATGCCCCTTCTGATATCGTTGACAATGAAAGTTTCAATATCAGCATTGCTCCTTCTCTATATGTGGGCGGTACAGGTGCTCCTTTTTGTAACGGATCTGCAATGCTATCAAACGATCAAAGTTCGGTATTTACCATTACCATTACCGTACCCAATGGCATGACATTGCAAGCGGGAGCACCTGTAGAATTTGCACAGACGGGAAACACTATCACCTACACCACTACCGAAATGTCGGGAACCTACTTTAATGAAAATGTAGATTTTCCCATTGATTTTTCTTGTGGCCCCAACGGTGTACAGTCCATACCCTATACTACCAGCTACTCTTGTACTGGCAATAGTGGATCCTGCTTTTTAGAAGATATTCATTGTGGTACCATAAATATTTACACCCATTGCCCTGGCGGTTGTTCAGGTCCTGGCATTACCAGTTTCGATGCTAATCGCTCGACTGCTGGATGGACGGATTCATCAATGAACACCCCCGTGGTACTGGACGCGAATGTTCACGAATTGAAAAAATACCTTGCTGGCGATACTATGACCCTTATTACTACTGCCAAGATAAACAATGCCAGTTTAGACAATCTTTATCTAGATGTTGATTACCATACCGCCTCTTTGGCTGCTGGTGGCCCTGATGTAATCTCGTTTGTAGATGGCACCATTACCATCAACGATATTTCAAGTGGCTCACAGAGTGGTGCGATAACAATAGCCCCTACCCAAGCTACCAATGGCTCAACAGATCATATACTCACCTTTGACCTCACCTCCTACCGTTCTATGATCAGTGGCACCTACGAATATGGCGAAGGGTTAGAGACTGATGAGATCACCTTAGAACTGAACTTTGTCTTTTCAAAAGATTTTAAGGATATAGACTATCACGAACTATCGTCTTTCAGGGGTGAATTCTACGCCTTTACAGATTACCCTGTCAATACAATGAAAATGTCTTGTGATACTTGGGGCGATCGCGCCTATTATTCACGACCAAGAATATATGGTAGTAACCAAGCTCAAAGTACCAACGGCTGTATGCCAGAAAATGGTATTCTATATTACACCCATAATATGGCACCCGCTGATATGTACCCTTCGGAGTACAGGCCTATGACCACCTGGATCCGTACTGTCGTTGATATTCCAGAAGGAGCTAGGTTTACGGGCAATATAACCTCTACCTCATTTAATGGTGCCTACTCAACGGCAACGGGCGAGTTTATAGCAACTGAGAACAATGGCCAGATTACTATTGAAAGAGGCCCAGGATTTGCAGATCAGGATCAAAGGGCATTGATCTATCCTAGGTTTAATGTTGAATTTACCGGCACCTGCTTATCGCCTGGTTCGGCCACTTATGATTACACCGTATTTTATAATGATTTTGCCTATGCCGACCCAACACCGACAAACTTCACCAATACGAACACATTTACCTATGCACAACCTACTTTTATTCTTCAATCACCCACTCCTACATTAAACGGAGCTAATTTTACGGCCGATTTTGATGTGACATTGAGCAATACCAGCCCACAAAATGTTGCCTTCAACTGGTTACAGCTCACAGTGCCAAACGGTTTGACCATTACAGGGGCGGTATCCTTAGACAACTTTGGTACAGAGACCCCGATCAACTATCACCTTGCACCAGGTTTCGCTTGGATCGAAGCAGGCTCCGTAGCTACCGGAGAGACCGCAAACATCAGATTCAAAGCTACCTACACCAATTGCAACGATTTAAGCGTTTTGGTAGAACATGGATGGGATTGCCAGGGCTACCCTGGATACCCCGATACCAATATCGACGTTTCTGATTTTCAAGCACTGAACACCTCTTGCTACCAAAGGTCCACCACCTTGACCCTACAACCTTTAGAGGCACAGATTCAATTAGACATTACCAATCAGCCCAATACCCCGCAAGATGTCTGTACCCCTTTTCATATAGAATTGGATATGATCAGCGCACAAGCGGCAGATCTTGTCTCTCCATACTTAGAATTTGTGATTCCTGGGGGACAAACTGCAATGACCATAGTATCAAGTGTTGAATACCCAAAAAATTCAGGGGATGTTCAACCCGTAACCATTACTATGGCTAATGGCCTAGCGAAAGTCAACCTGTTAGACCATACGGCCATTGCAAGTATCAACGGTATTGCGGGAAACCCTGCGGTAAATAGCCCAGATGCAAGAACCGCACATATTGATCTTGAACTACGAATGGAATGTGGTTTTATCTCCAATAGTCCCATTATCTTTAAAGGGTATGGTGAGAGTCCATGTGGCGATCTTGCCCTTGGTAACGGAACCCGAAAAGTATCAAATCCTCTAGAAGCCAATGGTGCCGTAGCACCGTACACAGCTTTAAGTACCATAAACCTACCCAATTTTGGCGCCCCGCTACAAGGCTGTGGTACACAAGAAACCATCAATATAGTAACTACCATTGGTGGTGGCACCACCGGAACCCAAGATTTTGGAAGGGTCATTTTAAGAAACGGTATAGAATTCGTGCCAGCGACTTTTGTGGCCAATGGCCCGAACACCGCTGTTTTTAATTCGGTAACTATCGTGGGAGACCACCAAGAAATTATTGTTGAATACCCTTCTGGAGTCAATAATACCGAAACAATCAGTTTTGATTTTGATATCATTACCCTAAATAACATTTGCGATGCAACAGGTGAGGTAAATATCATAAATTATGTAATATCCAACAGTATTGATTGTGGTGCGATGAACTGTGGAGACTTTGAAGTTGCAACGGGCTTTTCTTATGAAATACTTCCTCTAGAAAAACCAGTATTGGTAGGGTCTACTTCAAATGCAAACAGTTATTACACTACCAAACCAAATGGTGACTACGACTTTAACTTGTCATTCAACCTTGAAAACACAAGCAACGTAAACGCCATGGCTGCATATACGTATAACGTGTACTGCGCTGATGTCAATGGTGATATTATGGGCACTTCAATTGCCAATGGTACTACGAACAACCCAGTATCTGCTGGCGCAACAAGTAACCAACAGTTATCCTTTACAATTTCCAACCAACCATGTGGTAGTAACTCAGTGGTCATTGAAATGATACCTTCTGCTACCAACTGCCAATGTGAGCTAATACAATTTGTGCTACCCATTGAATCTGGTTCACCATTGAATCTTGACAATGACAATGACGGTATTCCCGACAATGTCGAGGCCTATAACGGTGACCATGACAATGATGGGATCCACGATTACGAAGATCCCGATTTTTGTACTCTCAATTTTCAAGGAGTAAACGGATGGGATTGTAGCACAATGGGCCTACCAGATCCGGATGCTGATTTAGACAACGATGGTACCCCCAACTATTTTGATGCCGATTTCCCCACTTGTGGAGGGTTGAATGCAGCAGGAATATGCACCAATTTTGATATCGATAATGATGGTGTTCCAAACCATTTGGATCTTGATGCCGACAATGATGGCATTACCGACTTGGTAGAAGTAGGTGGTACAACTACCACCAACCTATCAGATATCGATGGCGACGGATTAGTGGATATGTATGACAATGATGATACCGATGGTCCACAGGGCGCCTCTCCTTGTGCACCTCAAAGCAACTGTGTAAAAATCAATTCCACTTCAAACATCTTTGACACCAATGCCAACGGATTAACAAACAATAATAATGATATGGATGGTGACGGTTTTATGAACCCTTACGATCTCGATAGCGACAACGACGGTATACTCGATACCGTCGAAGCCCAACCTTTAGGAAGCTTTAATGCACCAGGGGCAATTGACCCCGCTACTGGTATTCCTGCCATTGGTAGTGATACCGATGGTATTGGTACTCCCGAAAATAACGATACCGATGGTAATCCTGATTATTTAGACACAGACTCCGATGGTGATGGTTGTGCCGATGCCGTAGAAGCAGCGGGCACGTTTACACCTGATGATCTTTCTATAGACAATAATTTGGCAAATACCTCAGCAGAAGTAGATACCAACGGTGTGCCCACAGTGGCTAACGGCGGCCAGGCCTCAACGACAGAAGTGATCGTTTCGGGTCCAGATGCCGATTTAGATGGCATTGCCGATGCCTGTGACCCCGTGTTCAATGATAACGACCAAGACGGTGTGGCCGATGCCGTAGATCTCGACAACGATAACGACGGTATAACAGATGTGGAAGAACTTGGAGAAGCCTATATCAACTTTCAACCTCCCTGTGCAGGAAACACCTTGAATTTTAGTGGTATCTTTACAGAAGAGCCTGGAGGAGATGGTAATATTGCCACCTTTTTACAAGGAGAAGTATTCCGTTTTCCAAATGTTTCTGTGGGTATTGATGCGTTGGTCACCATTGTTCAAACTTTCAATACCTCCATTCCGCTATTGGACGACAATACAACAGATCCAAATTCTTTTAAACCGCAAACCACATTTAATCTATCAAATGTTGGCGATCAAGCATTCACTGAATATAATTTTCAGTTCGTACAGGCTGGTACAGTCAATCCAGTAATCTTAGATGAGTTTTTTGTCAATTTTAATGATGTGGATGGTAATAACAATTATGGTGAACAAAACTGGTCCCAGAGCCCAGCAAGCTATACCACTAATGGCGTTACGGGCATATCTATTGAAAATCAAACGCATACACAATGGCTTATAGGAACCGCCGGTTCCGTAGAATTTCCTGGTGCATCCAATGCCAACCCTGAAGTGAATTTTAGTACCCGACATTTGTCAAAATCAAGTTATTCCATTCGCCTAGGTATCGTGGCTAGAGCAGTCAATACCTCTTTTACGGGAAGACAGCACAGTGTTGAGTTTGAATGCCTGACCAACTTTGTTAACCCCAGCACCTTCATAATCGATTTTGATGGGGACGGTATTCCCAACTACTTAGATCTTGATAGTGATAATGACGGTATTCTTGATGTTATAGAAGCAGGAGGTACTGATGATGATGGAGATGGTATCGCAGATGGTGCGGTAAATACAGTCAGCGGTATCCCGGCCTCGGCAGGAACAGGAACAAACCCAATAAATACCGATGGGACCGTCGGCCCCGATTATTTAGATATCGATGCCGATGACGATGGCATAGTCGATAATATAGAAGGACAACTTACAGGAGCGTACCAACCTCCCCTAATGGCAGACGATGACCAAGATGGTATCGACAACCAATATGATACCGACTTTGCCGGAAGCACACCTTTTACTGTTGAAAACACAGATGGTGACGCTTTGGAAGACTACAGAGACCTTGACTCAGATGACGATGGTATCAACGACCTTATAGAAGGGTGGGATACCGATGCAGATGGTACTCCCGAAACAATCCCCTCAGGTAACGATATCGATAACGATGGTCTTGACGATGCGTTCGATAGCGATACCGCTTCGCCCGAGCCTACAGGCGGACAAATTCATGACAGCTTTCCCGATGCACAACAACCAGGTGGAAATTTAGACTGGAGACAAGGGTTGGATCGTGACGGCGATGGCATCATGGACAATATTGATTTAGATAATGACAACGATGGCATACCGGATATCGTTGAAGGCTTTGCTGATTTAGATAATGATGGTATTTTAGATCGATATGACCTAGATTCTGATAATGATGGTATACCAGACATAATAGAAGCTGGTGGAACTGATGCCGATGGCGATGGCAAGGTCGATAATTTTACCGATATTGACAATGATGGCCTTCATGATCCGCTGGATAATTTGAATGGCGGAGCTTCAGGGCAAGAGGTGCTTAATGGCACACCACTACCAGATCTCGATTCAGATCTTGATGGTGTAAAGGATAGAATAGATCTTGATTCAGACAACGACGGTATTCCCGATGTACTCGAAGCTGGTGGAACCGATGATGATGGCGATGGTACAATCGATGGATTTACAGATGTTGACAACGACGGTTTCGCTGATAGTGTGGACACCGATGACAATACTACGCCTGCAGCATTGGACGGTACTGGAACATCCCTACCGGACATCAATTCCGATTCTGATGGTATTCCGGACCGATTGGATGTTGATTCAGATAACGACGGTCTTACCGATGTCTTTGAAGCAGGCGGAACAGATGCTGATAACGATGGAAGAATTGACAACTTTGCCGATAACGACAATGATGGTTTTGCTGACAGCGTTGATACGGATAACAATACCACCCCCATGGCATTGGATGGCCTTGGCACTCCCCTACCGAAAGATGATTTTGATAAAGACGGAAGACCCAACTATTTAGATATAGATTCTGACAACGATGGTATCACTGATACAACAGAAGCAGGAGGAACCGATTTAGATGGCAACGGGGAAATAGATGGCTTTGCCGACCCGAACGGTGATGGCTTCGATGATGCAACAGCTGCAAGTCCGTTATCCGTACCCAATACAGATGGTAATACAGGTGATGGCCCCGATTATTTAGATATCGATGCCGATGATGACGGAATACCCGATAACATTGAGGCACAACCAACGGCAACCTATGTTCAACCTAACGGAACATCTGCCCAAAACGGATTGGATACCGCCTATACTACCGGGTTTGTTCCTGAAGATACGGACGGAGACCTTATTCCAGATTATTTAGATCCAGATTCAGATAATGATGGAATCGATGATCTTACCGAAGGAGGTCGTGGAACATTAACAGGTGTTGATACCGATGGTGATGGTCTTGATGATGGCTTTGAAGGTGCAGACCTGAACGACCCTACCGATGTCAATGATGAAATCGATGATCCAACCGCATTACCAGATGTTCAAGTGGCCGGTGGTGATGTAGATTACCGACAGGGCCTTGATTCTGATGGTGATGGTGTATTGGACGATCAAGAAATCGCAGATGGTACGGATCCCAACGATCCCTGTGATTTTGAAATTGCTAGTATAACCGAACCTCAAGGTGGCAATTGGTTACTAGCCGATTGTGATGGTGATGGCGCGACTAACGAACAAGAAGTCGCCGATAATACCAATCCAGAAGATCCATGTGATTTCAATACGAGTAGTGTAACACTAGCACTATCAGGTGATTATTTGATTTCTGATTGCGATGGCGATGGCGTGACCAATGGCACGGAGATAACCGATGGCACAGATCCTGACGACCCCTGTGATTTCATGCAGGCGAATGTTACTTTGGACAGGTCAGGTGATTGGCTGTTGGCCGATTGCGACGGGGATCAGATTCCGAATGGTCAAGAATTGACGGATGGTACAGATCCTGACGACCCATGTAGTTCAAAGGGCGGTACACCACCAGCTGGCGTACCCTGTGATATAATCATAGAGACCGATCTGGTAAATCCGGGCGTGAACGAAGGTATATTCCGTATAACGAATATCGAATCGTATCCGAACAATACCGTAAGGATCTATAATCGATGGGGCGTACTTGTGTTCGAGACCAAAGGGTATGATAATGGTAGCAATGCGTTCCGTGGCATATCAAACGGAAGGGCGACCGTACAGAAGAGCGAGCAACTTCCAGTAGGTGTATACTTCTATATCATCGAGTATGTCAACCACGATGTGCCAAGCACCAAGTCAGGATATTTATATGTAAACCGTTAAACAAAACACCGATCAATAAAGCATAAAGATAAAACCATGAAAAAACTCATCATAACAATAGTGTTCTTTGTAACCTCGATCTGGGGTGTGGTAGCACAACAAGATGCACAATATACACAGTATATGTACAATACCTTGTCAGTCAACCCGGCATATGCTGGTTCAAGGGGCGTATTGAGCATCAATGCCCTACATAGATCACAATGGGTAGGTCTTGATGGTGCACCGACGACGCAGACCGTTAATTTCAATACCCCCATATCAAAAAGATCGGGTATTGGCCTTTCTATCGTAAACGATGAGATTGGTAACGGCACCAATCAAGATACGTATTTTGACGGGGTATATTCCTATACCATACCCACCTCTCGTACAGGCAAATTATCTTTCGGCATCAAGGCCGGTGGGCATTTGCTCAACCTTGATTTCACCAAACTCCAAAACTATAACAACGAGGCGAATACGGTAGGGCTGAGTAATATCGACAAAAAATTCTCACCCAATTTCGGTGCCGGGGTATATTACCATACCGATAAATTTTATGCCGGACTCTCGGTGCCAAATTTTTTAAAAACAGAGCATTTTGAGAACTCGACCTCGAGCGTTGCCCAAGAGCGTATGAATATTTACCTGATAACCGGCTATGTGTTCGACCTGAACCCCAACTTAAAATTCAAGCCTGCTGCTTTATTAAAAGCAGTACAGGGCGCACCTTTACAAATTGATCTTTCCGCTAACTTTATGTTGAGTGAGAAGTTCACTTTGGGTGCGGCTTACAGATGGGATGCGGCAGTAAGTGCACTCTTCGGTTTTCAGATAACCGATCAGTTCATGTTGGGCCTCGCCTATGACAGGGAGATTACCGAACTCGGAAATTCTACCTTTAACGATGGTTCTTTCGAAGTACTATTACGATACGAATTCCGTTCGCGTTACAAAAATGTGTTGACACCTAGATTCTTCTAAACTATATCAAAATGAACAAAAAAATAAAATATATTCTCTGCGGATCTCTAATGGCGTGTGCCCTAGTGACCGCCCAAAACAAAAAAAAGGAAAAGGCCGAAAAGAACTTTGATAGCTATGCCTATGCAGTTGCTATTGAAAACTATGAGGATCTTGTAGAAAAAGGCTATACTGACGAAGAAATCTATAAAAATCTTGGCGACGCCAATTACCAAAATGCCAATTACAGCGAAGCTGCCAACTGGTTCAGTAAACTTTTTAAACTAGAGGGGGCGACCATCGATGCGGAATATATGTACCGCTATGCACAATCGTTGAAATCATCGAAGGAATACCAGGCTTCCGATATTTGGATGCAAAAATTCCAGACGGCGAAGAACGCCGATGTGCGAGCAATCAAGATTGCCGCCAATCCGGATTATATGGGAAAAATAGAAAAACAATCCGGTAGGTACGATATCAAAAATCTAGCAATCAATTCCGCTGCCTCTGATTTCGCCCCAGCATTCTATGGCGAACAATTGATTTTCTCTACGGCACGAGATAGCGGTACAACCTCAAGGTACATCCATGAATGGAACAACCAGCCATTTTTGAACCTTTATAGTGCAAGCGCATCTTCAGATGGAGATTACAACAATGCAATAAAACTCGACAAGAACGCAAACAAAAAGACCCATGAGTCTTCAGCGATATATACAAAAGACGGTTCTACCGTATACTTTACCCGTAACAATTCTGAAAATGGTAATTTCTCTAGAGATGCCGAGGGTATCAGTAGATTGAAAATTTACCGTGCCGCGGTGCGAAATGGCACTTGGGCCAATATTGTAGAGCTTCCTTTCAACAGTGATGGTTATTCTGCAGCACACCCAGCATTGAGTTCTGATGAAAGTAAGTTGTACTTTGCCTCTGACATGGGGGGTACCGTTGGTCAATCTGATATTTTCGTAGTGAACATCAATAGCGACGGCAGTATAGGGGCTCCTGTAAATTTAGGCAATACCATAAATACAGAGGCCAGAGAGACCTTTCCTTTCGTGACAAACGATAATGTTCTCTATTTCGCCTCTGACGGGCATCCCGGTCTAGGAGGATTGGATATTTTTGCCGTGAACATAGAAGACATGGGCAACCTGAACATCTTAAATATCGGAAAACCCATCAACAGCGAGCAAGATGATTTTGCGTTTATCATCAATGACGAAACCAAAAAAGGCTTTTTCTCCTCAAACAGAGATGGTGGCCAAGGTAGTGACGACATCTACGGTTTTACAGAAAACGAAGAAATTGACCTAAGTTGTAAAACTGCTGTTGTAGGTGTGGTAAAAGACCAAGAAACGGGTGAACCCTTGATGGCCGCAAAAGTTTCGATATTCAATAGTGCAAACGAATTGATCGCCGAAACGGTATCAGGCGATGATGGCACTTTTACCCTTGACGGTGATTGTAAAGACGGAGACTATAAACTCGTTGTTACAAAAGACGATTACAACGATGGCGACAAAATGTTCGCTGTTGTGAGTGCAAACGACACTTCGGGTATTGAGATCGCCCTAGAAAAAACGGTAAAACAAGCCCCATTGGGTGTTGACTTGGTAGGTTTCCTCAATCTCAAACCCGTACATTTCGATCTTGACAAGGCCGAGATAAGACCTGATGCCTCGGTTACCATTATGAAGGTTCTTGAATATATGAAGGCATTTCCCAATGTCAAGATACAGGTGCAATCGCACACCGATGTCAAGGCAGGTAGTGGCTATAACGAAAAACTCTCTAAAAGAAGGGCTGATAATACAGTTGCTTACCTCATCGCAAACGGCGTGGATCCTTCTAGGGTTTCAGGTAAAGGTTTTGGAAAAACAAAACTGACCAACGAATGTAACACTAGGGAAAGTTGCCCTGACGAAAAACACGAAGAAAACAGACGATCTGAGTTTATCGTTGCAGAGTAGTACACTATCAAATTATGAACAAGATAAGGGAAAGCATTGCTTTCCCTTATCTTGTTCATATCTCTTTTTCAACTTCCTAATAGTTATATCCTCTTTGATGCCCATTTAATCAAAGAATGGTAATTTTGCAAAAGATTACTAGACGTGAAAAAACACAAATCAATGTGTTATAAGCAACTAGCGTTTAAACGGCTATATGAAAGAGAATAAATTCGTGATATATTGGCTTCTTTTGGGGTGTCTTCTAATATTTGCCATGGTACTTGTTGGTGGGGTCACAAGGCTCACCCATTCTGGCCTATCGATTTCAGATTATAATCTAATTACGGGTACAATACCGCCTTTAAATGATGTAGAATGGAAAAAAGCCTATGACCTATACAAACAATTTCCTGAGTATCAAAAACTAAATTCTCATTTCACGTTATCGGATTTTAAATCCATTTATTTTTGGGAATGGTTGCATCGATTTATTGGCAGAATGATAGGAATGGTATTTATAATACCCTTTCTATATTTTTTAATTCGAAAAAAACTAAGCAAATCGACTATTAAAAAATGTTTGATCCTATTGTTCTTGGGAGCCTTTCAAGGTTTTTTAGGCTGGTACATGGTAAAAAGCGGATTGATAAACAGACCTGATGTATCCCATTACAGATTGGCAGCACATTTGACAACCGCCTTTCTTACCTCGGCCTATAGTTTTTGGGTAGCTTTAGATTTGATTTATCCCAAGAAAAAACCTTCAATGAAAGGGCTGAGAAACCTCATAAGAATAGCCTTTGTGCTATTAATCGTTCAAATAATATGGGGTGCTTTCGTCGCAGGGCTAGATGCCGGTTTTATTCATAACCATTGGCCTTTTATGAACGAGTGCAAGCTCATACACGAAACGGTTTACATAGAACAACGACCACTTATCAACAATTTTATTGAAGGAAAAAGTGGCGTGCAGTTCGTGCATAGATATATGGCATACATCATTACTGGTTTAATCTTTTTAATTGGCTTTAAAGCAAAGAAAGCCAATACCACTTTTCTACAAAAAAAGGGAATTCAATCATTGATCTTGCTTGTTGTTTTGCAATTTATCTTAGGGGTTCTCACCTTGATTTTAGCCGTGCCATTATGGTTAGGGCTTGCCCATCAGGTAGTAGGGTTTATGCTTTTAGGGGCGATGACTTTTAGCTTGCATCGCTTTTCTAAGTAATAAGTAATTATCGTAACTTTGCCCACTAGCTAAAAGTGACGGTAATGATCTATAAAGTGCGTATAATTTTAGATACGAAAGAAGATATCTTTAGAGATATTGAAATCGAAGCGGGTAACTCTATGGAAGAGTTTCATAACGCCGTTGCACAATCTTTTGGATTTTTAGGTAATGAAATGGCTTCATTTTATACGTGTGACAATGATTGGGTACAAGATGAGGAAATCGCACTTTTCGATATGAGTGATAGTGGTTCAGATGTGCGTTTGATGGGCGAAACCCTTTTAGAGGATGTCATGGGCCAAAACACCACAAAACTCATTTATGTCTATGATTTTATGAGTATGTGGACCTTTTTTGTAGAATTGGCGGATATTGTAGAGAATGAACCTGGTAGAGCCTACCCCAATGTACTGTTCAGTTTTGGCGAGTTGCCCGAAACACCGCCCGAAAAAAAATTCAAAGCCGAGTCAGAATTCGATGATGACGATAATCTAGACAATTACGATGACATGGATTTTGACGAAAACTGGAACTAAAAATCAAAAAAAATAACATTTCATAACCACTAACCCAAATTAATGATCAATCTCTATTCTGCCCAAATCGAAAGTATATCGCTGCATCAGGTGGGCAATAAAAACAAAAACGAAGGTGTTTTTCTTTCTAAAAACCCTTTTACGCTCAACGATGAAACCACAGGACTTTTAAAAGAGTATTTCTTCAGGCCTTTTCGTGAAAAAGAGGAGAATTATTTTAAATTTTCACACGAGGTCGATATTGAATTCAATACACTTCATAAAATAGTTTCCGAAATTTTTGAGGCCCCCTCTTGCTGTCATTTAAACTCTAAAAAAATCGCTACGCATCTGTTCGAGCAGTCCGATCATCCGCACATAAAAAATGGTGAAGTATATGTGGCATACTTAACGGGATTACTATTGGACAACCAAAAAGTAGATGCAGTCGGAATCTTCAAGAGCGAACTAAAACATGACTTTCTTCAGTTTGAAAAAAAAGGGAGCAATCTCGATATCGTTATCCAACAGGGCATAAACGTCAACAAATTAGATAAGGGATGTCTTATTTTCAATGTTGCTAAAGAAGAAGGCTACAAGGTTCTTTCTGTAGATAGTAATCGGTATGATGCCAAATATTGGCTAGCGCAGTTTTTAGAGATAGAACCGCTTTCAGATGACAATTTTAAAACAAAAAACTACCTCAAATTCTGTCAGAATTTTGCCAAAGATGTCGTATTGCCCGCTGAAGACAAGCAACAAGAAGTTCTGTTCATGAACCGGGCGGTCAACCATTTCGCCAAAAATGACGCCTTTGAAGAAAGCAATTTCATCAACGAGGTAATGGCAAACCCCGAGCTTATACCTGAATTCAAGCATTATAAAGTTGAAAAAGGGCCAAAATATAGCATCGAAGATGTTTCTAACTTTAACATTGCCAATAAAGCGGTCTCAGACGCCCGTAAAAAAATCAAGAACGTCATCAATTTAGACACCAACATTCAAATCAAATTAGATTTTATTAATCCAGAATCTGCTGAAAAGTTTGTAGAAAAAGGTTGGGATGAAGAGCGGCAGATGTACTATTACCTAGTGTATTTCAATAAAGAGCAAAAAAGTTAGAATAGTACTTGCCCTACTCTCTATACGCTACCTTATGCTTACATCTTCATAATTTCGTTTGACGAAATCAAGGCCCAATGTTAAGACTTGGCCCATGGTAGCACATTTTTTAAATTCTTTATCAAGGGTAAGCTCATGAATTTGACTCCTTAACATTTTAATATTTTCACTGATCGAAATTTGGTCTTCCCTACAAATATCCAATAACTGCTCGATTCTATCTTCTGAACTGATAATACGTTTGGCCACGATGGATCTTTCTTCGACCTTGTATTGGTCTACAGAACTTTTTTGTAATTTATCACGTACAAGTTCGACCATTAAAAAATTTTCTTTAAAAAATTGAGGGCGGTAGACTTTCAATTTTCCCTCATAACATTGCTGGTCAAAATCTATGGCACGTATCTTATACACCACATGGTCAAAATCATGAGTAGGTACAATGACATAGTTATAAGAGCGCATATCGCCCAAAAGCCTAATCATACAACGCTCATTGAATTTTACGAATTCTTTGGCCAATTGTGCCTTTTCGGGCTCCGAACATTTAGGAAGAAACTCTTTAATGAAAACATCGCCAGGTATACCGGCAATATGCTCTTCTATCAACGTATCTTTGAATACCAAAAAATTCAAGTTATACGGTGAGAGCATATGCTCAAGCTCTAACCCGTAAACTCGTGAGGCATCAGTCTTTTTAACATAAAAATATGTGAAATTATCATTGAGGATATTACGTATCTTGATTCGAAAAGGCTTTGAATTACCGAAAGTACAGTAATCTACCGCATCTACGTTCAAATATTCGATGATGCGATCACTGCCATCTGAATGCAGTATGGAATAGATTTTTTTTAGGCTCAAATCTATTTCTTGCCGTTCGAATTCAGAATAGTACACTCGAATCCAAAGGGTATCTTCCTCATTCTTATCATAAACAACTACCGACCCTGAAAATCGAAGTAGGTCATCGTAAAAAATAGGGATTTCAATTTTACGGTTATAATGGTCCAAGTATTTATCCAATTCCGAATTTACCGTGTAGGCAGGTTTTTTTTTCGATATTAGCTTTTCTTCTGACATATTCGTTTTAATTTGTAACAAATTTAAGGTTTCCTCGTCAAGTAAATAACAATCATCAAAAAACGTCTCCTATTTTGGAAAAAATACTTACAGTAAGTAATCTCACAAAGAAATTCGGGTATTTGACCGCTGTCAAAGATTTATCATTTACCATTGAAAAAGGCAATGTCTATGGTATTCTAGGGCCGAACGGCAGCGGAAAATCAACGACATTGGGCATCGTCTTAAATGTAGTAAACCCAACACAGGGTGAATTTTCATGGTTCAATGGCACCGCCTCAACACATGAGGCGCTAAAAAAAGTAGGGGCAATTATTGAACGGCCCAACTTCTATCCCTACATGACCGCTGCTCAAAACCTGAAATTGGTGTGTAAAATCAAAGAAGTATCTACAGATAAAATCGAGGACAAGTTAGAACTGGTAGGTCTTCTAGATAGAAAAAATAGCAAATTCAGAACGTATTCTTTGGGTATGAAGCAGCGTTTGGCCATTGCCTCTGCCCTATTGAACGACCCTGAAATATTGATTTTGGACGAACCCACAAACGGACTAGATCCCCAGGGAATTCATCAAATACGTGAAATTATCAAAAAGATAGCTTCCCAAGGCACAACCATTCTTTTGGCATCGCATTTGTTAGATGAAGTCGAGAAAGTATGCAGCCATGTAATCATTCTCAGGAAAGGAGAAAAACTGTATTCAGGCCGTGTAGATAGTATGAAGGCAACGCATGGCTTTTTTGAATTGAAGACAAACCAAACCGATGCCTTGACCAATTTCTTGGAAACTACTGCAAGTTTTGGACAAGTGAAAATAGAAAACGGGTTGATCACCGCATTTCTAAAAGAAGAAATGAACGCAGAGGAATTGAACAAAACGCTATTCGAAAAAGGAATCTTTCTTTCTCATTTGGTCAAACGAAAAGAAAGCCTTGAAGAGCAGTTCTTGGAACTGACCAAAAATCAACCGCAATCATAGAATCAACTAAGTACATAAAAATATGGTACGTTTACTACAGATAGAATTCATAAAACTTTGGAACAACAAATCGAGCCGGTTTCTAATTATCGCCTATTTTGCTTTGATGGTGCTTATCGCACTGGTTTCTAGCATCAAAATAGATTACGGCCCCTTCAAATTCAATGTTGCTGATATTGGCCTGTTCAATTTTCCGTACATCTGGCATTTCACAACCTTCATGGCCGCATTTCTAAAGTTATTTTTGGCCATTGTCATTGTATCGATGATAGCCAATGAATATAGCAATAAGACCATAAAGCAAAATCTTATAGATGGCCTGAGCAAAAAGGAATTCATCATGTCAAAATTTTTGACCATATGTGCCTTCTCGTTGATCTCGACTTTATTCATTTTTATGGTATCATTGGTACTGGGTCTGATGCATTCGCCCTACAATGAACTATCGATCATCTTTTCTGATTTAGAGTATTTGTTGGCCTATTTTATAAAACTCTTGGGGTTTTTCTCGTTCTGCTTTTTTGCGGGTATGCTCATTAAACGTTCGGCTTTTGCCTTGGGGTTTTTGTTCATTTGGTTTATTGGCGCAGAGCTTATTCCCTATATATATATTACGGCCAATTACTCAAAAAGTTTAGCGGATAGCATTTACCAATTTTTTCCTTTTGGATCAATGTGGACTACGATAGAAGAGCCTATATCACGTCTTTCGGTCATTCGGTCGGCCGTGCAAACGGTTGGTGAGGAATTTACCAAAGAATACGCCGTGCACTGGCACGAATTGTTGATAGTACTGGGTTGGACCGCTATTTTCATCTATTTATCCTATGCTTTGCTAAAAAAGAGGGATTTGTAGTATATTGTAGCGTTAGGGAACGCTATGAAAAGAATTGCCACATTGGTTTTAATGATTGGTCTGGGTTTGAATACCCAGTTAATGGCTCAGGGCGAAACATCAAACTGGTATTTTGGCAATGGGGCAGGTATCACTTTTAACAACGATGGTAGCGTAAGTGCTGTTACTAATGGTAGACTCAATACTTTTGAGGGCTGTACTACCATTTCCGACCCTGCTGGCGATCTACTATTTTATACCGATGGTATCACCGTTTATAATCAAGATCATCAAGTTATGGAAAACGGCAACAAGCTCTTTGGTGATTCGTCAAGTACACAATCAGCGATTATAGTACCCAAACCCGATGACCCTGACATCTATTATATTTTCACGGTAGACACCTCAACAGCTGAAAATGATGTTGACAGAGGCCTCAATTACTCAACAGTAGATATTTCATTGAACGGTGGCAATGGAGCTATAGTACAAAAGAATATACCATTGTTAAGAGATTGCGCAGAAAAAATCACCGCAGTTGTCAAAGATTGCTCTGAAGGGTCTATTTGGCTGATGACCTTGGCTTCTGTTGGAGGGGTCAGTGCTATTTTCAATACCTTTCACGCTTTTGAAATCAATAGTTCAGGAGTAACGGTAACTTCAATTAAAAGTACATTTTCAGGCTTGGCAATCGAAGATGGCAGGGGCTATTTGAAAGTATCTCCAGACGGCACAAAAATAGTCAGTGCAAATATGGTTTCAGGTCTTTATCTGTATGATTTCGACGCTGCTAGTGGTGTGGTATCAAATCAACAAAAAATTTCTATTACGGGGCCTAACGTAAACCCCTACGGGGTTGAATTTTCCCCAAACGGGCAATACTTCTATATACATGCCTCTAATGATGTTTTTTCAAGAGATGGCCATACATCATCCTTACTACAATACGATCTATCCGCTGCAAGTATTTCTGGGTCTAAAGCGGTTCTTCACTCTGAAAATGATTACCGAGGGGCTTTACAATTGGGCGAAAATGGCAAGATTTACAGAACCATTGCCAAAAATTATTTTGTGGGCACCCCTTTTTTAGGAGTGATAAACAACCCGAATGAAAAAGGAAATGCGGCCAATTACGAGCATAATGCGATTTCCCTAAATGGAAGAAATGCCACGCAGGGCCTTCCACCATTTATTCAATCGTTCTTTGATAAAATCAATCTCTTACAAAATGCAGATGGCACAACAAGTAGTTCAAAGGCACTGTGCAGCGGTGAGGATTTTACGCTGCAAGTAGAAAGCATGCCTGGGGCTACTTATACTTGGGAAAAAGATGGAGAAACCCTTTCCTACAATACGAATATTTTAGAAATACCCTTTAGTACCAATGATGATTCTGGCAGGTATCGACTAACCGTAACACCTGCAAATATCTCAGAATGCCCCATTATCGGTGAAGCTTCTATAGATATTGTTCCCCTACCCGAAAACAGTAACTTTGATTTTCAGCAATGTGATATAGACCAAAATGCAACTGATGGCATTACACGCTTTAATTTGAACAAAGTGAACGACATTTCTGGATTAACATTTTTGTTTTTTGAGAACCTTCAAGATATGAACAACGATCACCCCATCACCAACTCTTCTACCTATACCAATACTCAGGCCTTTAGTCAAACTATTTTATATACCGCCATTAATCGTTTGGGTTGTGAAGCTTCCGGCGAAATAACGCTTTTGGTAAATCCGACGGTAGTGAATTTAAGTGCGACAAATCCCGTTATGGCCTGTGATGACAATGCACAAGACGGAGTGTTACAAAGCACCTTAGATCTTAATAACATTGGGCATAATTTATACCCCGATTTAGAGGTCACTTTTTATGCCAGTCTAGAAGATGTCATCTTTGAAACAAACCCTATTGGTAGTAGCATACAAACAACAAACACCTCTTTATTTGTTCGTCTTGAAAGCAACAATCAATGTCAAGGGGTCGAAAAAGTAAATATTGTAATAAACCCGCTACCTGATATTAGTATTGATAAAGAATACCTAGTATGTACAGATGGTGAGCCTCTTTTAATCAACGCACCTAACGGTTTTGAAACGTACACATGGTTGAATATTGACGCTCAAACATCCGAAGAAATAGGCAATGACCAACAAGTTGCCATTAGCAACAGTGGTAATTATAGGTTAGAGGTAGGCATAACGCGTCAGAACAATGGTCAAAGCATACATTGTACTGCCAGTACAGATTTTGTTGTACTGCCTTCAAACCGAGCAGTTTTTGAAGAAATTACCATTGAAGATATATCTGAACACAATACTATTGATGTTCTTGTTTCAGGTGATGGGGATTACGAATATTCCCTTGATGGCATAAACTATCAAGATGAGACCCTTTTTACTGATGTACCCTCTGGTTTTCATACAGTATTTGTACGTGATAAAAAAGGTTGTGGTGTTTCTGAAGAAGAAGTGGTTGTAATAGGATTTCCAAAATTTTTTACACCCAATAACGATGGAAGACACGATAATTGGCAAATCATAGGTGCCGGTAGAAATTTGGTGCAAGGCTCCGTAACCATTTTTGACCGCTATGGCATACTCATAGTACAATTAGATGCCAATGATCAAGGGTGGGATGGCACTTTCAATGGCAAAAATCTACCTGCGTCAGACTACTGGTTTCGATTTGCAAAAGAAGACGGCAAAGAGTTCAAAGGCCATTTTGCCCTTAAAAGGTAAGTACCCCAAAAGCCTACTTTTTAACCCAAGGCTATGAAAATGTGAATTCATGCGAAAAGTGTTTTTATATATCATCACGTTAATTACTAGCTGCAATGCTATAGCGCAAGAATGCCCAACCTTAAACAATCCAGCTAACGGCTCGATGAATGTGCCCGTAACCACCACAGTTTCATGGGATGAAGTAGTGGGTGTACCCGGATATATTATCTCAATAGGAACCTCTCCTGGGGCAACCGATATTGTCAATCAACGTTCAGTAGGGAGTGCCACCAGCTATTCACCACCTTTGGGCCTACCGGAAAACACCCAAATATATATGACCCTAACACTTTTCTTTTTTAATCAACCCAATATTAGCTGCCCAAGTGAAACCTTTAGAACTGAGAATGTTACCGCACCGCCCTTATGTAGTACACTTAAAAGTCCTGAAAATGGTGCGATCAATATAAACATCGGCACTAGTATCGTATGGAATTATGCCCCTACTGCCACAAATTATAGTATATCATTAGGCACTGGTCCCGGTTTGGGCGACATACTCAACAATCAACCTGTGGGGAATACACTTTCGTTCGACCCCCCAAATGACCTACCTGCGGATACTGAAATATTCGTTAGCATTTTACCTGCCAATGAAAATGGTTCGGCCTCCGCATGTCTAGAAGAAAGCTTTACAACAGGAAATATAGCGACCCGACCAGGTTGCACAGCACTTATCTCACCATCAAACGGAGCTATAAACGTACCCTTGACCCCTTTCTTGGAATGGGCCGAAGTACCTGGAGCTATCGGTTATAGGGTTATCATTGGCAACTCACCGTCAACAGCCGAAATTCTTGATAATGTTGCCTTCACAGCGAATTCTACTTTTGTCATAGACTTTGAGCCCAATAAAACATTTTTTATAACGATAACGCCTTTCAATGCTGCTGGAGATGCTATCGGCTGTGGCCAGCAATCGTTTTCCACCCTTTTGGGATGTGGTCCTTTTTTTGACCCCTTAACGGGGGAACTTGCCTCTCTTGGCCCAAAAATAGATTTTCTCGATGTGGTTTCCTTTTGTCAGAACGAGTCGCCTTTTACCATCTCATCCATAGATGAGGCCGATGGCTATCGATGGTTTAGAATCGATGAATTCGGTAATGAAACATTACTTTCAGAAACTTCTCAAATCGATATAAGTGAGAATGGCCAATATCGGTATGAGGTATATAATACGGTAATGCAGCCAGGTGGAACTTTTGAATGTGCCACATCGAAAATTTTCAGCGCGGTTTCTTCTGAAACTGCAACCATAACTTCCGTCGATGTAATAGGTGAAGCAAATGGTACAATAGGTATTACCGTAGAAGTAATGGGGATCGGCGATTACGAATTTGCACTTGACAATAGTAATGGTCCTTTTCAGAATAACAATAGTTTCACTAATATACCTCCAGGACCCCATACTATATACGTAAATGACAAAAATGGATGCGGAATTGTTCAAGAACTTATTGAACAAGATTTGATCGTAGAAGGTTTTCCGAAATTCTTCACGCCGAACGGGGATGGTATAAATGATTTTTGGCAATTTATTCAACCCCTGGGCAATGGCATGGTAAATGTGGGCGCTATTTATATTTTCAATCGATATGGAACACTGTTAAAACAAATTGAACCAACTTCGCTAGGTTGGGATGGTAATTTTAATGGAAAACCTCTACCAGCATCAGATTACTGGTTTAAAACCACTTCATTAAACAAACAAAGAATAAAAGGGCATTTTTCTCTAAAAAGATAGATTTTCGTTGCATGCAAAAAAAAGTTCTACTAATTATATTTCTGTTTTATGGGTTATTATCCAAAGCACAAGAATGCCCTAGAATCAGTAATCCGGCAAACGGTTCTGTGCAGGTGCCAGTAGATGCAATTATCACGTGGCCCGCTGTAGATGGCATATTCGGATACCTTATTTCTTTGGGAACAACGCCTGGTGGAACTGATATTCTCAACAGGCGTTCAGCAGGGCAAACAAATTCCTTTACCCCTGAGGTAGGGCTACCTGATGACACTCTAATCTATGTGACCATAGAAATGTTCTTGCCAAATCAACAACTGCTCATTTGCCCTAGTGAAAGTTTTAGAACGGTTGATGTTACCGACCCACCCCCATGCACGTTATTGAACAACCCTGTAAACCTCGAAAACAATGTGAGTATAAACGAAACCTTAAACTGGAATTATGCGCCAACCGCAACTGGTTATAGGATAACAATAGGAACATCCTCAGGCGGAACGGAAATTGTCGATGATTTAGATGTAGGGAATGTACTATCATACGACCCCACGGTAGAAATACCCTTGAATCAGCAGATTTTTGTCCAGATAACTCCTTACAATGAAAATGGTAGCATAGTGCCCTGTACCGAAGAAAGTTTTACTACAGGTATTCCGACTGTAGATTGTTTGTTTTATTATGATTCAACCACTGGGGCAACAATCAAATTGCAGCCTGAGATAGATTTTCCCGATCAAATAGGTATTTGTGAAAATAATGTATCCATAATTCAGAGCAAAGATAAAGCGAGAGGATTTCGTTGGTTCAGAATCAATGCAGATGATTCAGAGACTTTGATTTCCGAAACCGATGAAGTATCGCTAACGGAAATAGGGAGTTATAGATACGAAGCATACAACACAGTAATTCAATTTGGAGCAACAATAGAGTGCGCAAGTGTCAAAGAATTTACCGTGGTTTCATCAGAAGCCGCAACTATTATTGCCATTCACCTAAATCGAGAATCATCTGGTTTGAACATCACTGTACAAACAAGTGGAACTGGCGATTATGAATTTTCCTTAGACGCCATAAACGGACCGTATCAAGACTCCAATGTTTTCAGTGGCGTTCCTATCGGAGAACATACGGTTTACGTAAATGACAAAAACGGATGTGGTACAGTAGAACGAATCATCGATCAAAGTTTATCAAAAGATGATTTTCCGCGGTTTTTTACCCCGAACGGGGATCTTATCAACGATTTCTGGCAATTTATCGTTCCTACTGAAACTGGTGAGATAAACATAGAATCCATATGGGTTTTTGATCGATATGGCAGCCTATTGACCCAAATCGACCCTAGAGGCCAGGGTTGGAATGGTGATTTTAATGGAAAACCCCTACCAGCATCAGATTATTGGTTTAAGGCCATCACATTTAACAAACAGGTAATACGGGGGCATTTCGCTCTAAAAAGGTAAGAACACTTTTTTTCACTGAAAAAGGGGATATCGCCCAACAAAAAACCCGTTATCTTTGTGAAACAACTTTAAAACTAAAACCATGAAACGTTCCCTCCTATTTCTTTTGCTATCATTTGCAACAATAAGTACCCAAGCACAATTCGGAAAAATTCTTAAAAAAGGAAATGTCGATGCCGGTAAAAAACTGGTGAAAGCAGCTACCCTATCCGATGAGGATATGGCAACCCTGTCTTTACAGTCCGTTGTGTGGATGGATGAAAACAACCCCATTGCCGAAGCCGGTGACCCTTACGGTGATAGATTGAAAAAACTGGTCAGCGGTCTAGATACAGAAGATGGGCTCAACTTGAATTTCAAGGTTTACCTCGTTACCGATATCAATGCTTTTGCAACACCCGACGGTAGTGTACGGGTAATGGCCGGTTTGATGGATCTGATGACCGATGAAGAAATATTGAGCGTCATAGGCCATGAGATAGGTCACGTAAAACTGGGGCATTCAAAAAAGAGATATCAATCGGCCTATAGTATTTCAGCGGCAAAGGATCTGGCCGTAGCCAATACCGGAGGCGGAAAAATCTTGGCCGATGAAGAAATTGGTGGTTTTGTCGAAAACGTTGCCAATGCGCAATTTTCACAGACCCATGAATCTGCCTCTGATGAATATGGTTTTAAGTTTCTCGTTGCCCATGGCTTTGATTACCACGGTATGGAAAGTGCCTTTAAAAAACTTGCCGAACTTAGTGGTGATGGCGGAAAAGGTTCTTTGACCTCTTCGCACCCAGGTTCTGCCAAGCGTTCTAAACGGGCCGCAAAATGGGCGGCAGAAGAAGATGCCAAAAAGAAATAGATCTTAAACCACTTTTAATTTTAGAAAACTGCTCGAACATCTTCAAATTTCATTGTTGGCCTTATTGCAACTGCTTCTGCTTTTGTAACTTTGGCCCATGAAGTTTAACGTAGTTTCAGAATTCAAACCTACCGGCGATCAGCCCAGTGCCATCAAGCAATTGGTGGAAGGAATGGTATCTGGTGAGAAGTATCAAACACTGTTAGGTGTCACCGGTTCAGGTAAGACCTTTACCGTGGCCAATGTCATCGAAGAGGTACAACGGCCTACGTTGGTTCTTGCACATAACAAGACCTTGGCGGCTCAGCTCTACTCTGAATTCAAACAATTTTTTCCTGAAAATGCCGTGGAGTATTTCGTGTCTTATTACGATTACTACCAGCCAGAAGCCTATATACCGTCATCAGGACTGTATATTGAAAAAGATCTATCCATCAACGAGGATATTGAAAAATTGCGCTTGAGCACCACTTCCTCCTTACTGTCGGGTAGACGTGATATCATCGTTGTGGCTTCTGTTTCTTGTTTATATGGAATTGGCAACCCTGAGGAATTCCAGAAAAATGTGATTACCATTGAAAAAGACCAAGTGATCGCACGTACCAAATTTCTGCACCAATTGGTGCAAAGTCTGTATTCTCGAACCACTGCCGATTTCAAAAATGGAAATTTCAGGGTAAAAGGCGATGTAATCGATGTTTTTCCAAGCTATGCGGACCATGCGTTTAGAATTCATTTTTTTGGGGATGAGATCGAAGAGATCGAAGCCTTCGACCCCTTTAACAACAATGTAATCGAGGTATATGAAAAATTGACCATATACCCAGCCAATATGTTCGTTACCTCACCTGATATATTACAAAATGCCATTCATCAAATTCAAGAAGATATGGTAAGACAAGTAGCATATTTTAAAGATATAGGCAAACACCTAGAAGCCAAACGTTTGGAAGAGCGCACCAGTTTCGATCTTGAAATGATCCGAGAACTCGGCTACTGTTCGGGCATCGAAAACTACTCTAGATATCTAGACGGACGAAACCCCGGTACGCGCCCGTTCTGTTTGTTAGACTATTTTCCCGATGATTATTTGATGATTATTGACGAAAGCCATGTAACCATATCACAAGTACATGCCATGTACGGTGGGGATCGCTCTAGAAAAGAGAATTTGGTGGAATTTGGTTTTCGACTACCAGCAGCGATGGATAATCGCCCGCTAAAGTTCGAAGAGTTCGAAACCATGCAAAATCAGGTCATATATGTGAGTGCTACTCCTGCTGATTATGAATTGCAATTGAGCCAAGGGGTATTCGTAGAACAGATAATTCGCCCTACGGGCCTTTTAGACCCAATAATAGAGGTACGGCCCAGTATGAACCAAATAGACGACCTGATGGAAGAGATTCATCAGCGTGTGGAAAAAGACGAACGCACCCTTGTTACCACGTTGACCAAACGTATGGCAGAGGAACTGACAAAATACCTCACCAGGGTCAATATTAGATGCCGATACATTCACAGCGATGTTGACACCCTAGAAAGAGTAGAAATCATGCAAGATTTACGCAAAGGCATATTCGACGTACTGATCGGGGTGAATTTATTGAGGGAAGGATTAGATCTGCCTGAGGTATCGCTCGTCGCCATTTTAGATGCCGATAAAGAAGGTTTTCTAAGAAGTGCGCGTTCTTTAACGCAAACAGTTGGCAGGGCGGCAAGAAACCTAAACGGAAAAGCGATCATGTATGCGGACAAGATTACCAAGAGCATGCAAAAAACTATCGATGAAACCAACTACCGAAGAGAGAAACAAATTGCCTATAATTCAGAACATAATATTACGCCAAAAGCATTGAACAAAAATTTGGATAGTGCCCTTTCAAAAAACTCGGTCTCTACCTATCATTTTGAAAAAGAAGAAATGCGAGCGGCAGAACCTGATCTAGACTATTTGACCAAAGAGCAAATTGAAAAAATGATTCGGGGTAAAAGAAAAGTGATGGAAAAAGCTGCTAAGGAGCTCGATTTCATACAAGCCGCTAAACTGCGTGACGAGATAAAATCATTGCAACTAAAGCGTTGATTTTAAGAAAAAATTGTATTTTCGCTAAAATTCTTCTAATTTTCCATATATCTAAATTTAAAGACTATATAAATGATGTTATATTACTGGTTATTAGCATAATAAAACATAAATTTAGGCAAGACTAAATTTATGTTTTATTCATAAATGAGTAGATTTAGCTCTAAAATCTAAAGAGAAATAGAAAAATAACCGTTGCCGATTCCTTTATTTTTAAAGTCCGATTTTCTTCCCATAAAAACAAGTTTATAAAGAAAAATAAATCCAGTTTTAAATGGAGTAAAATTGTAATTTTTATTAGTCGAACAACTTTTTACGCCTTCATAAAAGGCTCTAAAATTTCTAAAATATCCACTCCCCTAACCTGAAAAATAATAATAATTATCTGCGAGATAAATTTTAAACCAAGATGGTTCGAAGAAAAATACCGATTCTTATCTTGCAAAAAAAATATTTAAAAAGCGTAGAACCCACTTTTTGAAATCACCGAATAGCAGTATTTCACAAAACCAATATTTGAAATTCGGAACCAATAAACTGCCTCAAAATCGATCCGTCTAGGCACCTGTAAAAAAAGGACCGCCACGAATGTACTGATTTTTATATTCGAGTATTTGTGCGCTAGTTCTAAAAGAATCAATCGCCAAACGTAACATAAGTTACCGAAGGATTCTTTTGATTGTACCGCAAAAAGTTTCAGGAGTGGAATTATACAAAAAAAAGCGCCCTTTTCGATATTTCGAGATTGGCGCTTTTCAACCAACTAAACCAACCATTATGAAAACCCGCAGTCGCGGATCAACCATAATTCTTTAAAACCCTTTTACGATAGCTTTATCGTTCTTTTGGGCTTTGGCAAAGCTTCTTCTTTCTTCGGAAGAACAAACCTCAATATACCGTTCTTGTAACTAGCCTTGATACCATCAACGGTTATGGTGTCGGGCAAGGTGAACGACCTTCTAAACGAAGTGTGTGAAAATTCATGCCTTGTGTAATTTTCTTCTTTATCGATCTCTTCCGTTTTTGTTTCTGCAGAAACAGTCAAAATATCATTGTCGACATCTATAATGAAGTCTTCTTTTTTTCTTCCTGGAACCGCAAGCTCTAATTCAAAGTCTTTTTCGTTCTCTTTAATATTGACCGCAGGAACGCGACCTGCTGGGTTTTCCAATCCACCGAACCAATCAGGCTTGAATATTTCGTTCATCAATGCAGGAAAGACCATATTGTTTCTTTTTACTATACTCATAACTGTAGAATTTTAATGTTTCAATCTAGTGTAGTCAAACCGTGTACCAAGTTAAACTAAATGACTTTTTGTCATTGTATTGGAATAATTTTCTGTCAAAATGGCTTATTTTAGAGCGGATACAGTCAATGTTTCTTTATTCAAGGAACTCTGTGGGCCTGAAGAAGAGTAGGAACGAGAATTTTAAATATCCCTCAGAGAAAAGAGATCAGTTGTAATGTGCCTTAAAAATATCAATCAATACATGGGGCGGTACAACATTGTTCGGGTATTTGTGCATTATAGAAAGTACCTGCTCAATGGCAGAAGGAGGAAGGCCCATACCAAGGCCAATATTGTGAAGACGGCTTACTTCAACCTCTTGCTGCACCTGATCAACGTTCATCAGCAATACCAATCTATGAAACTGTAATATACGTTCTGCTGAGGTCTTGGGTATAAGATGTTTACTCTCTTTTTCAAAAAGTCCCTCAAAAACCTCTTTATCAATATCCAGCTGAGAGGCCACACCCAACAGAAAGTTATATTCAGGCTCCTTAACGACATCATCTACCTTTGCAAAGGCGATCATTTCAGAGAGAATACTCAATTTTTCTTTGTAGGTGCTCATTGTGGGCGATACTGGTTATTACCTCATTACAAGGAATATAACTAAAAAAAACACCGTATCGTATAAAAAAAGATGAATACTCCGTAAATCACCTTGCTATGGTTAATTTATAATACCTTGCGGGAAAATCAAAAGTAAGCATGACTAACAACGATATTTTTAAAAAATTACGTGTAGCTTTAAGATTGCGTGACGATGAGATAGTAGAAATTCTAAAGCTGGCCGATTTCAAACTGTCAAAGAGCGAATTAAGTGCCTTTTTCAGAAAAGAAGACCACCCGAATTATATGGACTGTGGAGACCAGGTGCTACGTAACTTTTTAAATGGCCTCGTACTTCATTTAAGAGGCACCAAAGAGCAGCCAAAAGACCCTGGGGAAGTATTGTCAAATAGAAAAACCATTCAAAAGATCGATAGGCCCAAACCTGTCTATAAAGCGATTCAGCGCAAGAAAATGGATGCCGATATCGATCATGTAAAGTACAAGAACAAGCCTGCCCGTCAGACAGGCGGGGCTGTTCGCTCAGTGGGAAAAAAAAAGTCCTGATTCAGTATTTACCAGATCAAGACCTTTCCTTAATTAACCAACACTAAAATTGTTTTACCTTGCAATTCGTACAGAAACGGTGTATTTTTTTCCCTTTTCGTATTCAGTAAAATTGACTTGCTTGTAATTCAACTTGTTTTTGATAAACCCTTCTAGACCATCTTGATCTGTATCTATAGACAGCACTACAATCTCTTTATCACCGTTAAGGGTAAACAATACTTGTGCAGTAGCGCCCACAAAATTTTCATTGAAATCATTGTCGTCTAAAAGTTTGACAATTTGGGTAGACAGATTTTTAGAAGGCTCTGCCCCTTTTTTTGAATCGTTGGCAAAAACACTTCCTACTGATAGTAGCATTGCAGCTACCAATACTAAACTGATTTTTCTCATGACTTGTTTGTTTTTGTGACCCTGTATTTATTTTAAGGATCTGATTAATTGATTGATGATGAATTACTAAAAAGACGCTTCAAAAACGAGAATGTTACAACAAAAAATCGTTTTAACATTTTTTTAGTGAATCGGTCACTTCTTTTCCATAGCCAATAAATAAATGACAAACAGCCTCAACATATAGAAATAAGCGGGTATAATCATTATTTTAGGGTACTGACTTTCAAATAAAAAATTTCTTGAAACCGACTATACCCTAGGTAAGCCATAGGGGTATTTCGTCGGTTTCATTTTGGCTTTAGGGCCAAAAATCGAAATTTGGTATTTTACCTCACCCGGAACTGCGAAAAGGCAGTTCCGACCTCTCCCAAGGAGAGGTAAATCGGAAACCCTACCTGCGACAGCGCCTAGGGGAATTCTATTGATTAAAAAAAGTTTGAACGAGTTCGATAAGTATACTTGGCAGAAAAACAAAAAGGGCAATGTCTCATTACATTGCCCTTTAAAACTAGTTTGTTTTATGCTTCGCCTAACTCAAAACGGCTTTCACTTTATCTGCCGCTTCTTGAAATTGAATGGCAGATTGCACTTCAAGTCCTGAATTGTCGATAATCTCCTTGGCGAGTTCTGCATTGGTTCCCTGAAGACGAACGATAATGGGAACATTAATAGCATCGCCCATATTCTTATAGGCATCAACAATACCTTGGGCAACCCGATCACATCGTACGATACCACCGAATATGTTTACCAGAATAGCCTTTACCGCAGGGTCCTTTAAAATAATTCGAAAGGCTTCTTCTACCCTTTTGGCATCGGCAGTGCCCCCCACATCCAAGAAATTGGCAGGTTCGCCACCGGCCATTTTTATCAAATCCATAGTAGCCATTGCGAGTCCGGCGCCGTTGACCATACAGCCAACATTGCCATCTAGGTCAACATAGTTAAGTCCCAATTCAGAAGCCTCTACCTCAATGGCGTTCTCTTCTCTTAAATCACGCATTTCAGCATATTCTTTTCTACGGAAAAGGGCATTGTCATCAATGGTCACCTTAGCATCAACGGCCATGATCTTATCATCTGAAGTTTTCAAGACCGGGTTGATCTCGAACATACTTGAATCGCTTTCAACATAGGCCTTGTACAAAGAGGCAACAAATTTGGTCATTTCTTTAAAAGCCGTACCCGAGAGCCCTAGGTTAAAAGCTATTTTTCGTGCCTGAAAAGGCAAAAGCCCTGTGGCCGGGTCAATTTCTTCAGTAAAAATCAACTCAGGTGTTTTATCGGCGACCTCTTCAATATCCATTCCGCCCTCGGTAGAGTACATGATCATATTTCTACCCGAAGCCCTGTTCAATAAAACGGACATATAAAATTCGTTAGTCTCACTATCACCAGGGTAATAGACATCTTCGGCAACCAATACCTGATGCACCTTTTTGCCCTCGGCAGAAGTCTGCGGGGTAATTAGGTTCATACCAATAATCTGCCCTGAGATCTCTTCAACTTCTTTAAGGTTCTTGGCGAGCTTGACACCACCGCCTTTACCTCTTCCGCCTGCATGCACCTGTGCTTTGATCACATGCCAGCCCGTACCGGTCTCCTCGGTCAATTTCTTTGCGGCCTCAACCGCTTCATTTGAATTTTGGGCTACGATGCCACGCTGAATGCGTACACCAAAACTGGCCAATATCTCTTTTCCTTGGTACTCGTGAAGATTCATATATAAGGTATAATAAGGTTCGGGTGCAAAAATAGGAAACCAGAAGGATTTACGCTAATGAAATGGAAAATAGACCGAAATCGTTTTTCGCCGAGTGGCAATCATTTTTTGCAAGGTTTATATTTTAAATAGTTACTTATGACCCGTAACAGTGGTTTTTATTATGACGCTTTATCTTGCTTATTATAAGCAAAACGGTCATTGTGATTATAAACCCAAATAGCTATTTTCAGTCAAAAAAGTTGTCTTTATCTTACAAATTGAGTGGTTAGCGGTTATTTTTGGGTATATTTGGTTTATACACAAGTTACCCAACATTTGATGAAAAACCTGCTAAATATTGAAATTATAGAAAATAACAAAGGTGGTCACTTACCTCTTTTCATAAAAGCGGAGGTATCATAGTTGATTTTGTCCTTTCTTTTATTCAAGGCGATCAACGAACGGGCGATATTGTCGATTACCTTTTTCATTTCTCCCAGCCATTGATTTAAAGATAGTTAAAAGATCTAGGAGACTTTTGAATCGTCGATGTAACGGATTAAAAATTGGATGGAAGGATCTAATTTCTTTGTGGGTAGGGGAAGGAAAGGGCAAGCGGCCTTTCGCCGCTTGTGCTTTTGCGCGGCTACGAGGGGGTCGGAAAAACCGTAGCGGAAAGACTTCCCGCGCGAACCTGCGGAGCGTGTACGCAAGGGAAGGATTGGAATGGAGGGTTTTTCGACTTCCGCAGGGGCTTGGGAAAATACACTTAAAAAGGTACTACGATTTAGAAACATATTGAACTCGTGTTGAGTTTTTCTTTTACCTGCGAATCATACATTTTGCACCCTAATTTTGCAATTTTTGAGTCCCGTAGCTATGGCTATGCGACTAGAAAATTACTTCATTACGGCACAAAAGCCACTCCCGACCGTTCGGGACTCGATTCCAAACAAAAACTCAACACGAGTTCATTTTAAAAAGTAATTATATTTCACGATTTTATTGTTAAAATAACTGCTTTTCATGAATAGTAAGCGTTTTTCATGTTATATTTGTAATCGTATTTCATAAAATATGGCCATAAGTAATCAATTTTCACGTAAAATAACCGCTTTTCACGGTAGGATCCTTCCTGAAGACGGTATTTTAGTGGGTTATGCCCTGCTTCTTCAAATTCTGGAAGAAAATACAGGTAGGCGTTTACCGTTACCCGATATACTGGCATTGGTTACTGATAAGCAGCAACGCTACAATACCGAACAATGGCAGGTGTTCGCAAATCGCTACATGCCCGCGGAAAATGAAATCGCCCATTTGGTATTCGCTTTAAAATATGAAGGCATTGATCTATTAATCTTAAAGGAGTTTTTTATTTATGTTGGAGATTCCCTTGTGGAAACCATGATGAAAAACGAACCCACCGGTCAATATTCAAGACGGATATGGTTTCTATATGAATGGCTTTTAGAAAAACGACTTAATATACCTGATTCAAAGGCAGGTACTTATGTAGAAATTGTAAGCCCAAAACTTCAATATGCAGGTCCCATTGAAAATAGCACTAGGCATCGTGTTAAAAATAATTTACCCGGTACTCGTGAGTTTTGCCCCCTCATACGCAAAACCAAAACATTGGAAGCCTATACTGCCACCAAGTTTCCTGAACTTATGGAAAAAGAGCTAAAAGGAAGAAACAAGGACCTGATTCGTAGAACGGCCGCATTCTTATTACTCAAGGACTCCAAAGCATCTTTTGCCATAGAAGGCGAATACCCTCCGAACATGAGGGCTAGAAATTGGGGCAAGGCCATTGGTCAAGCTGGAAAGAAACCATTGACGATAAACGAGATAGAGCGCTTACAGGATATTGTTATCGGTGCAAAAAAGTTAAAGCATATGGGGATCCGGAAAAATGAAGGATTCATTGGGGAACATGATCGCGAAAACTTTCTGCCGATGCCCGACCATATATCCGCAAGGGCAAAAGATTTGCAATCGCTTATGAATGGGGTCATAGACACTAATAATATACTACTGCAAAGCGAATACGACCCTGTTCTGGCGGCGGCAGCAATAGCTTTCGGCTTTGTGTTCATACACCCGTTATCTGATGGAAACGGCAGAATTCATAGATATTTGATGCATCATATTTTAGTTCGTAAGGGGTACACGAAACGGGATATGATTTTTCCGGTCTCTGCTGCTATATTAAACCGCATCGGAGAATATCAAGATGTTTTGGAGGCCCACTCTTCCCCTAGAATCGATTTGATCGAATGGAAACCTACCCCAGACCATAACGTTGAAATAACAAATGAGACCATTGATCTGTACCGTTATTTTGATGCCACGCTTCAAGCAGAATTTCTTTATGAATGTGTCAAAGAAACTATTGAGAAAATAATTCCCGAAGAGCTTGATTTTTTGGAAAAATACGACCGAATGACAAATTTTATTAATTCAATTGTAACCCTACCGGATACTAAAGTAGACTTGTTGATCAAGTTTCTTAATCAGAATAATGGCAAACTCTCCAAAAACAAAAGAACAAAAGAATTTGAGGAACTGACGGATGCCGAAATCGGCGTTATTGAAGAATTCTACAACGCTATTTTTTAGAATGTGCGTGAGAAAAATAAATAATAGGCGAGCAGTTTTTATTTACCCGTTTGTTACTAAGCACTATTACGAAAAGATTGGAGAAACCGGAACTGAAAGACTTCCTAATCGGACCAGCGGAGCGTGTCCGCTGTTTTCGTTTTGACCCTGTTTCCTTTGAGATCCGCAAGAAAGGGAAAGTCCATTTGCGGCGATCTAGAAGTTCCTGATGTTTGTTCCGTCTTGATATGCGCCCTGTTGCGAAGTTCCGGTTCCGACCGTTTTCAAGTAAAAATCACACCTTCTAAGAAGGTGGCTTTTGAGCTACCCCCATAGGGGGC
>CAZEUV010000018.1:0-11581 GCA_964515285.1 uncultured Maribacter sp.
GTTAACACATTCAGGTTTGGTACATAAGGCCGATGTTAACAGTATTAAAGAACAACTACGATTAAAGTAATTGTTCTACAGGTAATTTATTAACCATGGAGTTGGGCCAAAACTAAAGAATTCAGAATTTTGAATTTATAATTTATAATTCAGAATTAGGAAACGCCTACTACAAAAAAATTAAAATTATGCCAAGATCAGTAAATTCAGTTGCTTCAAGAGCCAGAAGAAAAAAGGTGATGAAGCAAGCCAAAGGGTACTTCGGAAGACGTAAAAACGTTTGGACGGTTGCCAAAAACGCTGTTGAAAAAGCAATGTTATATGCTTACAGAGACAGAAGAAACAAGAAAAGAAACTTTCGCGCTTTGTGGATCACCCGTATCAATGCCGGTGCCCGTTTGCACGGAATGTCTTACTCGCAATTCATGGGCAAAGTAAAATCTAACAACATCGATCTAAACCGAAAGGTTTTGGCCGATTTGGCGATGAACCACCCAGATGCCTTTAAGGCAGTTATAGACAAAGTAAAATAGAGTTTCAACAATCTCACTTATAAAGAATCCGATTTGCCTGTTAGGTGAATCGGATTCTTTATGTCAATACATCTCGGTCTTTAACCTATGCCTATTTTATACCAATTATCACTTAAAACAAACTACAATTCAAATTTCTAATGGCTCATTTTAAATAATAATTGGTATTACTACAAAATACCGAATACCGTTAAGATCAAATGCCTACCCGAAGCACTATCTCGATGCTCGCAGAGATAAATACCCTGCCAAAGCCCCAAATTGATTTTTCCGTTGGTTATCGGCATCTGAACGGAAGCCCCCATTAACGAAGCCTTTATATGTGCTGGCATATCATCGACCCCTTCATAGGTATGAATATAGTACGAGGCGTTCTCAGGTACCATTTTGTTCATATGGCTCTCAAAATCAGTACGTACCGAAGGGTCTGCATTTTCATTGATCGTCAAACTCGCTGATGTATGTTTGATAAAAACCTGAAGCATGCCCGTTTGTAATTGTTCTATTTCAGGGATGTTTTCTAAAATAATTTTGGTAATCAAATGAAAACCTCTTTTATAAGTTGGTAACTGCAATTCTTTTTGATAAAATTTCATAGACCACAAAGATCATAAATTAAACAAGTGTTAAGTTAAGCATAAAAAGACACACCAAGTCTTGTTCTTTTTCGTTTTTACCTTACAACAAAAACCTCGTGTAACTACGGCTATACTAGATTTTTGTTATTTCGTAAAATTCAAAAAACAACGGCGACTTATACATAGTTTTATACTTAACTTAACACTAGAACAAATACCTTTGTTCACTAGAAAACCTAAATTGATGGATTTATCACAAATAAAAATGGTCGTGACCGATATGGACGGCACCCTATTAAACTCAAACCACGAGGTCAGTGATCATTTTTTTGAACTGTTCGAAGAACTAAAAAAACGGAATATTTTATTTGTCGCCGCAAGCGGAAGGCAATACAATAGTATTGTCGACAAGCTAAGTGCTATTCAAAACGATATCATCATCATTGCCGAAAATGGCGGTTTCGTTATGCACAGGGAAGAGGAACTATTATCAACACCATTGGATAGAAATAGAAGAAACAGTGTGCTAAAAACCATTGAGAACCTTAAAAACATTCACCCTGTACTTTGCGGAAAGAAAAATGCTTACATAACAGGGCGTTCTGACGGCTTTATAGATCTACTAAGACAATACTATACCGCATTTGAAATTGTCAATGATTTGACACAGGTAGATAGCGAAATCTTAAAAGTGGCCGTCTATCATTCCGAAAGTTCTGAACAGCATATTTATCCCATAGTAAAACATTTGGAAGATGAATTCAAAGTAAAAGTATCTGGTGAAAACTGGGTAGATATATCAAGTCTGAACGCTCATAAAGGTTATGCTCTTCAAAAAGTTCAGGAGCGTTATGGTATTACATCAAAAGAAACCTTGGTTTTTGGCGACTATAACAATGATTTGGAAATGTTGGCTATGGCCGACTTTAGTTTTGCGATGGAAAATGCACACCCGAATGTGTTGAAAGCGGCTAAGTATACTACAGCTAGCAACAATGATTTTGGTGTGGAACGAATTTTAGAAAAGTTGATTAAAGACCAATAACAATCAAGTCTTCTGCTTTTTCTTTTGGGCTGCTGGAAACAGTACATTGTTCAAAATAAGTCGATAGCCCGGCGAGGTTGGGTGCAGCTCCAATTCCGTTTTTGGGTCCCCTACCCTATGTTGGTAGTCTTCTGGATCGTGACCGCCATAGAAGGTGAAAAAACCTTTTCCCTTGACGCCATGAATGTAACGGGCTTCTGAATTGATTTTGTTCTCGCCCAGCACCAACACCGTCGGCTTTATCCCCTTGCGGTCAAATGCCGTGGTCTGCCCCATAAAACCTTTCACTAAGGCTGTGTGGTTTTGACATAACATTGTGGGTACGGGATCCCATTTGGCAGAGAAATCCTTCAAAGAGAAATAATCTGATTCTTTGGGAATGTTCCCCCGTTTTGAAGTCATATCAATAGATGAGAACTCGTATTGCATCGGATTTCGTTCCAAAGTGAAATTCGTAAAGGCGAAGGTTTTGTTGAAATTCAATTTACTTTGATAGTTGGCATCCGATGGATCGTTGTCGAACATGGGCTCACAAATATCAACACCATCTGCAGCTAGGGCAATATCAAAGCTATCGGTTGCCGAGCACATAGCGAACATAAACCCACCGCCAATCACATAATTACGTATTTTAAGGGCTACTGCCCTCTTTTCTTCCGAGACCTTGGGATAACCCAATTTTTCGGCCAAAGCCTCAGCGTCTTGCTTTTGTTGTATATACCAGGGGGCTGCTCTGTAAGCGCCATAGAACTTACCGTACTGACCGGTGAAGTCTTCATGGTGCAGATGCAGCCAATCGAACAATACCAATTTGTCTTCCAAAACATCTTCATCATAAATCGTTTCATAGGGAATCTCGGCATAGGTCAATACCATGGTCACAGCATCGTCCCAAGGTTGGTTGCCTTTTGGAGAATATACAGCGACCTTAGGAGCTTTTTCGAGAATCACGGCTTCCTGATTTTGAGAAGGGCTACTGATGGCATCCAAAATACTCTGTGCTTGGTCATCTGAAAGAATCTCAAAAGAGACCCCGCGAATCTGGCACTCTTTGCGAATATTCTCTCCATCGGGCAATAGAAAAGAACCTCCCCTATAGTTCAACAACCACTGTACTTTTTGTTGTTTGGTCAAGACCCAATAGGTAATACCGTAAGCTTTAAGGTGGTTTTTTTGGCTATCCGCATCCATGGGAATGAGGATGCTCGATGCCCAAATATCCGTAGAAAATAAAAAAAGGAATACGATAGCCACACGCTTAAAGAGCGATATTTTTCTTTTATTATACCCAAACCAAACAACTTCACGTGTTTTCAACTCGTTCTTTCTCTCTTTAATTGCGTTAAAAAATAAAATCGTAGCTAAGGCTATGCTTGAATTTTTTGCCTTATTAAAGAAAAAAATAACATTCGTTAAAATTCCCGAAAAGCTATTCGGTTTGGGTGTATCAAAAAAGAATCGTGAAAATTTAAAACGGTATGTCATTGTCTTCCTCTAAACCGGTATCATCGTTCATTGAACTTCCGAAAGCATCATTTGCATTGGGAAGGTTCTTGGTTATAAATGGATTCTCCTCATTGGCGTTCATCTTCGATTGAAACTCGAAGGGAGAATCGAAATCATCTAAGTTATCGAATTTACCCAGATTTCCGATGAATTTTAATCGAATACTATCAAGACCACCGTTACGGTGTTTCGCTACAATGAGTTCTGCTTGACCCTGAGTGGGTGTTCGCTCCTCGTCATCCCATTCATCAATTTTATAGTATTCGGGCCTATAGATAAAAGAAACGATATCGGCATCTTGCTCTATCGCACCTGATTCACGTAAATCAGAAAGAATGGGCCTTTTACTGCCCCCACGGGTTTCAACCGCTCGCGATAATTGCGATAAGGCAATTACCGGTACGTTCAGTTCTTTTGCCAAGGCCTTTAAATTTCGTGAAATGGTAGAAATCTCTTGTTCACGATTTCCTCCTTTTTGACTACCGCCAGCGGTCATCAACTGAAGGTAATCTATGATAATCAATTTTATACCGTGCTGTGAGGCCAATCTTCTCGCTTTTGCCCTGAGGTCGAAAATAGACAATGAAGGAGTATCATCAATAAACAACGGGGCGTTTTCAAGTGCTTTTACTTTTACGTTCAACTGTTCCCACTCGTGTTTTTCCAATTTTCCCGTTCTCAATTTTTCTGAAGATAGTCCCGTTTCCGAAGAAATCAGTCTTGTAATCAGCTGTACCGATGACATTTCACAAGAGAAAAACGCAACTGGAATATTGTTGTTAACGGCCATATTTCTGGCCATAGAAAGCGTAAGGGCCGTTTTACCCATACCGGGCCGGGCGGCTATAATAATCAAATCACTTGGCTGCCAACCAGAGGTCAGTTTATCAACCTTATCAAAACCAGAGGGTATACCGCTGAGTCCATCTTTATTGGCGATTTCCTCAATTCGTTTTTTGGCTTGAATCACCAAATTTTGGGCCGTCTCGGCAGAGCGTTTTAGATTGCCTTGGGTTATGTCGTATAATTTAGATTCGGCATTGTCTAACAAATCAAACACATCGGTACCTTCATCATAGGCCTCTTCAATAATCTCGTTCGATATTTTTATCAGGCTACGCTGAATATATTTTTGTAGAATAATACGTGCGTGAAATTCAATATGTGCCGAAGAAGCTACTTTTTGTGTGAGCTTTATGAGATAAAAATCGCCCCCAACAGCATCTAAACGACCATCTTTCTTTAACTGGCCAGATACGGTTAATAAATCTACAGGTTCAGAGGTTTCGAACAATTTAAAAATCGCCTCGTATACATACTTGTGAGCATCCTTATAGAAAACATCAGGATGTAGGATATCTATTACTTCATCGACTCCTTTTTTATCGATCATCATGGCGCCAAGCACAACCTCTTCTAAATCAACAGATTGAGGTGGTATTTTTCCTCGCTCTAAGCTGATGATAGTAGATTTGTCTATTTTACGGCCAATAACGGGATTCGGTTTCTCCATGAGGGCTAAAATATATAATTAAGCCTTAGATGGTATAAAAAGGCATTTTTCGATATCAACAGTTGGCTAACAATTTCATGTTGATAAGTTACGATTTTGTGTTGATAACAAAAAAAAACCGGGGAATTGATTCCACGGTTTTTTCAAAGCTTACGAAAAACAACCGTTAGCCGTCAAAAACGCCCATCTCAGCATATTTTTCCATACGCTGTTCTACCAGTTCTTTTGGGGATAACTTTTCCAATTCTTGAAAATACTTGGTGATTTTGTTCTTTACGATCTCAAAAGTCTTTTCACGATTACTGTGTGCGCCACCTGCCGGTTCACGAACGATCTCATCGATTAGTTTTAACCTTTTCATATCAGGGGCGGTCAGCTTCAAGGCATCGGCTGCCTCTTTTTTATGCTCCCAACTTCTCCAAAGTATTGAAGAACAAGACTCCGGCGAAATAACCGAATACCATGTATTTTCCAACATCAAGACCTTGTCACCTACACCAATGCCCAAAGCACCCCCAGAGGCACCTTCACCAATAATCACCACAATGATCGGTACTTTCAATCGGGTCATCTCTAAAATATTTCTTGCAATGGCCTCGCCTTGCCCCCGCTGTTCCGCCTCTATACCGGGGTAGGCTCCAGGGGTATCTATTAAACATACCACGGGTATGCCGAACTTCTCTGCAGATTTCATCAGTCGCAAAGCTTTTCTATACCCCTCAGGGTTTGCCATACCGAAATTACGGTACTGCCTTGTTTTGGTATTATAGCCTTTCTGCTGGCCGATGAACATAAAACTTTGATCACCGATCTTACCCAAGCCCCCAACCATTGCTTTATCGTCTTTTACATTTCTATCACCGTGAAGTTCTAAAAAGGTATCACCGCAAATTGCTTTGATATAATCAAGCGTATAAGGTCTGTTAGGATGTCTTGAAAGTTGTACCCGTTGCCAGGCAGTCAGGTTTTTATAGATATCCTTTCGGGTCTCGACCAATTTCTTTTCTATCTGCTTACAGGTCTCCGATACATCAACATCGCTCTCCTCACCGATTACCATGCACTTATCGAGCTGTTCTTCAAGCTCTTTTATGGGAAGTTCAAAATCAAGATATTCCATTTAGAGGGTAGGTTTAGTTCATTTAACTGGGCAAATATAAAATATAAAAAGGGAACCTTACTGCTTAGCATACTTTTTTAACTTTGTCTACTTTTAGAGAATGTAGTTGTTAGAAAACTCGCGGTTGAACTTAGACTTTGAAGAAGATTGCGGTTCAAGCGAATATGATTATATTAAAATTTGATTCACGAAGAAAATGTTATTGATTTTTAATTTTACGAATGCCAATCCAGTTACACTTGTCCACCGCAAGAGGAAACTGGCGGTAGTGAGAATCAGTACGAAGTTGCAAACTTCGCACAGCGGGGAATTAAGAATAGACTAGGAACTATAAAAGACTGATACTACTATGAAGCAAATTAGAAGGTTTAATGTATTAATAATTATTTTTATTTATTTTGTTTTCTCGTCATGTAATTCGCAAAGTAATATAAACATTGAAATTCTAGGAAATTGGCAAGTAATTTCCAATTCTGATCTAACTGAATTATTGTATACAGAAATATTTTTTAATGATACATATTTAACTACTTATAACGAAAAGGGTGGTTTGACTCCTGCTAGTAAATATTTTATCAAAGAAGGCGATATGATTATAACATATTGGGCAGACGGTAAGCAAGAGAATGTTGGCAGAGTTTCTATAGTCGGAGATTTGTTGAAATTCACTGGTGAGGAACATGAATTTGTTTATAAAAGAATTGATGAATCTCCTAACTTAGGAGAATATAATAATGGGAAGATTGAAGAAGGGATTTTTAGAACAGCTTTTTTCGCAAGAATGAATCAATGGAAAAAAGGTAATGGTTCAGATTAGTTGGCCGTAATGACATGCTTCCTTATCGATTAATACCCTAAACCCCTAATGGCACAAGAGTGAGCGCTACCGCTAATTTGTAATTAGTGGCGTACCGATGTAAAAATCACTTCTACCCTACCGCTTAGCCTTCTGCAATACAATAAACGCAAGAATACCAAAAAAGAGATTTGGTACAATAATGGCCAATAAAGGTGAGAGACCCGCCTGTTCTGCCAAGGTACTGAAAACCCGATCGAAGAATATATACACAAAGGCCACTACAATACCAAAGGCCAAGTTCAGGCCCATACCCCCTCTACGTTTGACCGAGGCGACCCCAACGGCAATAATCGTAAGAATAAAAACACTTAAAGGCAGGGCCCAACGTTTGTATTTGACCAAAATATACGAATTGATATTCGAGGCCCCTTTTATTCGTTGGTCTTCAATGAACTTGTTCAGCTCTAATAAATTTTTGGTTTCGGCCACGTACGATACTGGGGTGAGGTCGTCGATCTTAAAGGCAAATAGCGTATCTAACCTTCGCTTGGTCACTATGATGGCCGTATCACCCTGCATTGTTCGCTTTCGATATGAGGTCAACCGGTATTGGCTATCTTTTTCGATCCATCGTATATTCGCTGCCGACATTTTAAAATCCAAGGTGTTTTCTTCTTTGAAACGTTCGAAGGTAAAATTGTAACCGATCTGCCTTGCGGGATCAAAACTGCTCACATAAATATAATCTTTCGCGTTCAGCTGGTTATAGATATTGGTGGTTACCCTATCTTCCCTTCCCCTTTTTAAATATTTGTACTTGAACTCATTGAACCCCTTACTGGCCGCTGGCACTACGAACATTCCCATAAACAACATAAAAACGGCTATGATAGTAGCACCGATCATATAGGGTCTCAAAAACCTGCCAAAAGAGATTCCTGAGCTTAAAATCGCCACAATCTCGGTATTGCTCGCCAGTTTTGATGTAAAGAAAATAACGGATAGGAACAAAAAAATAGGAAACAACAGATTGCCCACATAAATACTGAAATGACCAAGGTAGATCAACACCTCGTTCAGGGGTGCTTCATTATCCTGCATTTTTCCGATCTGCTCGGCAAGATGGGCCATGATGCCTATGGGTATAAACAGCAACAACATTACACTGAAGGTAACCAGATACCGTTTTAATATGTATTTATCCAATATGGTCACCCTACAATCTTTTATCCATTTGTTTTACCATTGTATTTTTCCATTCCATAAAATCACCAGCCAAAATATGGGTTCTGGCCTCACGGGTCAACCAAAGATAAAACCCAAGGTTGTGGATCGTAGCTATTTGCTTGCCCAAATATTCATTGGCAGCGAACAAATGGCGCAAATAGGCTTTTGAATATTCTCGATCTACGAAGGTCGTACCCATTTCATCAAGCACTGAAAAATCATCTTCCCATTTCTTGTTCTTGATGTTTATGGTGCCATGTGCCGTAAAGAGCATTCCGTTTCTTGCATTTCGGGTCGGCATCACACAATCGAACATATCAATGCCCAAGGCGATATTTTCTAAAATATTGATCGGTGTGCCCACGCCCATCAAATACCTGGGTTTGTCTTCGGGCAAGATATCACAGACTATTTCGGTCATTGCATACATTTCGTCAGCAGGCTCGCCCACTGACAGGCCACCGATCGCATTCCCTTCCGCCCCGGCATTTGCAATATATTCGGCTGATTGTTTTCTCAGATCTTTATAAGTAGAACCTTGCACTATGGGGAAAAAAGTCTGCTCGTAGTCATACTCGAAGGGTGTTTTTTCTAAATGAGAAATACAACGATCTAACCACCTATGGGTCATGTGCATTGAACGTTTGGCATACTCATAATCACAGGGGTACGGGGTACATTCATCAAAGGCCATGATGATATCGGCACCAATGATGCGCTGAATCTCCATCACATTTTCAGGCGTGAACAAATGTGTAGAGCCATCAATATGCGACTTGAACTTCACCCCTTCTTCCTTGATCTTTCTATTGGCCGAAAGCGAATACACCTGATACCCGCCACTGTCGGTCAAGATATTCCGGTCCCAGCCCATAAACTTATGTAGTCCGCCTGCTTGTTTCAAAATATGAATCTTCGGGCGGAGGAATAAATGGTAGGTATTGCCCAGAATTATATCAGGATCCACCTCTTCCCTTAATTCCTTTTGGTGCACCCCTTTTACCGAAGCCACGGTACCTACGGGCATGAAAATTGGGGTTTCAATGGTACCATGATCCGTAACCATCGTAGTTGCCCTTGCTTTACTTTTGGGGTCTGTATGTTGTAAGGTAAATTTCAAATGCCGTATTCAGGTACAAATATAGTTAACTGCTCTGCATAAATTCCTTAACAAAAAAATAAAGTTCCTGTACGGCGAACAACCATTTTATTTGCCACCATCTCTAATTTGGTTGATAAATCGTAATAACTCACCCTTGTATACCCAAAAGAATGCCCCTACTTTTGAAGCCAACAAATTAGATGTGCTAAAATGCCGAAAATAGAAGAATTACAAAATACTGTCGTACAAACGCGAAGAGATATTCTCAGAATGGTACACAAGGTGAATTCAGGTCACCCTGGTGGTTCGTTGGGCTGTACCGAATTTCTTGTCGCCCTTTATAATGAGATTATGGATCTCAAAGACGGATTTGATATGGATGGAAAAGGAGAAGATCTCTTCTTTTTGTCAAACGGACATATTTCACCTGTCTTTTACAGTGTACTCGCTAGAAAAGGATATTTTCCGGTGGAAGAATTAAATACCTTCCGCTTGATCGATTCAAGGCTTCAAGGGCACCCAACAACGCATGAGGGATTACCGGGAATACGAATAGCATCCGGTTCTTTGGGGCAGGGCATGTCGGTCGCCATCGGGGCCGCCCAAGCAAAAAAATTGAACAACGACCCAAAACTCGTCTACAGCTTACACGGTGATGGCGAGCTTCAAGAAGGCCAAAATTGGGAAGCGATCATGTACGCTTCGGGAAAAAAAATAGATAACCTCATCGCCACCATCGACCTGAACGGAAAACAGATCGACGGTGCGACCGACGATGTACTGCCCATGGGAGACATCAAGGCCAAGTTCGAAGCCTTCGATTGGAATGTTCTTGAAATCAAAGAAGGCAACAACATTGAAGCTATATTAAAAGGAATGCAAGAAGCAAAAGCCAGAACGGGCAAGGGCAAACCTGTTTGTGTATTGCTACATACCGTTATGGGCAACGGTGTAGATTTTATGATGCATACCCATGCGTGGCATGGTAAGGCACCCAATGACGAACAATTGGAAAGTGCACTAGGGCAAAATGCAGCAACTTTGGGGGATTATTAAAAGCCCCCTCCCAACCCTCCCCCTCAAGGGGGGAGGACTTCTAAAAAATAACATTTGAACAGAATACTAATTTAAAAACAACCCAATAAAAGCCCCTCTTGAGGAGGGGTTGGGGAGGCAGTATGAAAAAATATATAGATCAAGGTAAGAACGATACAAGAAGTGGCTTCGGTGCCGGCATGACCGAATTGGGCAGAACCAACCCCAATGTCGTGGCCTTGTGTGCCGATTTGGTGGGATCTTTGAAAATACAGACGTTTATAGATGAAAACCCTGATCGTTTCTTTCAAATAGGTATTGCCGAGGCCAATATGATGGGTATCGCCGCAGGGTTGACCATAGGCGGAAAGATTCCCTTTACAGGTACGTTTGCCAATTTCTCTACAGGAAGGGTCTATGACCAAATAAGACAATCAATTGCCTATTCAGATAAAAATGTAAAAATATGCGCCTCCCATGCAGGTATTACCCTTGGTGAAGATGGTGCAACACATCAAATCTTAGAAGATATCGGCCTGATGAAAATGTTGCCCGGTATGGTGGTGATCAACACCTGTGATTACAATCAGACCAAGGCCGCGACCTTGGCCATTGCAGATTATGAAGGTCCTGTTTATTTGCGCTTCGGAAGACCTAAGGTAGCGAACTTCACCCCCGTAGATCAAAAATTCGAAATAGGAAAGGCGATTATGTTGAGTGAAGGCACCGATGTGACTATAGTAGCCACCGGGCATTTGGTATGGGAAGCCCTTACCGCAGCAGAAGCCCTAGAAAATGAAGGAATTTCTGCCGAGGTCATAAATATTCATACAATCAAACCTTTAGATGCCGAGGCCGTGTTAAAATCAGTTAAAAAAACAGGATGCATTGTCACCGCCGAAGAGCATAATTATCTAGGCGGATTGGGCGAAAGTATCTCGGGAATACTTGCTACTCAGCACCCTACACCTCAAGAATTCGTAGCCACTCAAGATACTTTTGGCGAAAGTGGTACCCCCGCACAGCTTATGGAGAAGTACGGACTGAACAATAAAGCCATAGAAAAGGCCGTTTTGAAAGTATTGAAAAGAAAGTGATAATGGTATCGTTTTTGATATCATTA
>CAZEUV010000018.1:11681-14013 GCA_964515285.1 uncultured Maribacter sp.
GCGGTTCTTGCTTTGGTAAGCATTACCGCATTCTCACAAAAAGAATCAGGATTCGGTATTAAGGCCGGTCTTAACTACAATGCCAATGGTGATTATTTTGAATCGGCAGGTGATGTAGCACGAGATCCTGACCGAAACATAGGATATCATATTGGTATTTATGGAAAACTCGGAGTAAGCAGACTCTATGTTAGACCTGAGTTGATCTATACCAAAACAAAATCTGATTATCAGGGTGGCACCTTTGATATGAGCAAAATAGATGCTCCCATACTACTAGGTTTAAAATTAATAGGCCCTGTACATGTTTTTGCAGGCCCCGCTTTTCAGTATATATTAGACTCTGAGTTTGATGGTATAGGCATCAATACCATAGAAAATGATTTTTCGGTCGGTCTGCATATCGGTGCGGGTGTGAACTTAGGAAAATTGGGGGTAGATCTTCGTTATGAACGAGGCTTTAGTGACAATGAGGCCAAGTTTGTCAATACAAATATTACCAGTCTTCCTGATAGTAAAATCGATACTAGACCTGACCAATTGATTTTGAGTCTGTCGTTGAAATTATAATAATTACGCTACTAGACCTAGTAGGTTTTTGAAACCTGTTAGGTCTAATAAAAAAGCCCTGATGAAAAATAGTTCATCAGGGCTTTTTAATACCATTAAATATTTGAGCGGAGCCGAAAAGAATTAACTATCCGAATCTAAATGGTCTTTGATACCATCGCCATCGGTATCTTTAAAATCCACAAAATTGCCATCGTCGTCTAGTATTATTTCATCACGGGTAGGTATGCCATCGTTGTCATCATCAGAATCATTGTGATTAGGTAGAAATACACCTCGGGGTTCAGTATCCGCATCGGTATTATCATTGTTAAGATTTCCGTCTCCGTCTAAATCTTCCTTAATCGAAGGTATGCCATCATTATCAAAATCGGTATCTTCTTCAAAAGCCAAGACATCAATGGTAAAGATTAAAGGTTCATATGCTGGAATACCAGACCCTACTGGTGGGTTATTAAAATACGCAAGGCCAGCAGGCATAAATATCGCTCCCACACCATAATCTTCAAAACTCACAGTACCATCACCATTGTCAGTAGGGCCAATACCCACCCCAAACTTGACCACCCCATTACCATAACCTCTTAAAGTACTCGATAAATACAAACTGGTCGGTGTAGTAGAAGCATCGAAAAGAGTACCGTTTAAAAGCGAACCTTCAAATTGTAGTACCGTATTATCGCCAATGGTCGGTTTATTATCTGTATCTCCTTCCCTAGCAACAAGATAGTACAAGGTATGTTCAATTTCTTCCCCATCATCCCTTCCGAAAGCAGAGGAAAGAACAGTAAAAATCTCTGATTTCAACTGCTCTTGACCCAACATTGGGGTCTTATCAGAATTATCTCCAGCTATGGTATCAATTTTGATTTTATAATCAAAACCCGCTGGTGGGTTGGCAAACTCCTCATAGTTATAGAAGTGTGTTTGCAAATAGGCCTTTATTTCAGCATCGTCTTCAATAGCAACCTCACTCAACAATCTTGGGGGTATTGATACAGGCTTAGCTGAATCATCGTCGTTCTTACATGACCACACTACTGATAGCAACAATAATAGGGCAATTACTCGGTTCATTTTCATCAATTTATTATTTGGCTGGCAAGATACAATTTTCCCGTATTTTTGTTGAAGACCTTAACAAAGATTTTTAATTCAATATGCGTATTGACAAGTTCTTATGGAGCACCCGTTATTTCAAAACCCGAAATATGGGTTCGCAAGCCTGTAAAAAAGGGCATATAAAAGTTAACGGACAAAAAGTAAAGCCATCAAGAGAGGTATACCCGATGGATGAAATCATCGTACGTAAAAACCAAATCAATTATCAACTTAAGGTGCTCGATATTCCTAAGAGCCGTGTGGGAGCTAAATTGGTAGACATCTATAGAAAAGACACCACCCCAAAAGATGCTTTTCAGCACAATGAACTTTTACAACACTCAAAAGACCATTACAGAAAAAAAGGGATGGGCAGGCCCACAAAAAAAGACCGAAGAGAAATCGAAGGTTATTTGGAAGCTCCCGACCCCGCTCTAGAAGAAAAGAAAAAAACGCCTGCTGGTGATGGTGACGAACAAGCTTTATGAAGGTCAAGAGCGGTTTCATTATCTTTGAAACGTAAACTACGTAAGAATGCAGAACAAAATACTATCGCACGAGCAAATCAAGCATACGGTAAGGCGCATTGCGTACCAAATCTTTGAGGCCAATGTAGATGAAAAGGAAATCGTAATTGCGGGTATCGATGGGGGCGGTCTTA
>CAZEUV010000018.1:14113-36935 GCA_964515285.1 uncultured Maribacter sp.
GCCAATGTAGATGAAAAGGAAATCGTAATTGCGGGTATCGATGGGGGCGGTCTTAATTTTGCAAAAAAAATACAACGCGTTCTCCAAGATATTACCAAAGCCAAAATCACGCTGTGTAAGGTAAGTATGGACAAAAGCAACCCCCTAAAAAGTGGTGTACATACCTCTATCGCTGAAAAAGATTATAAAAATAAATCAATAGTTTTGGTCGATGACGTTCTCAATTCGGGCACTACCTTGATCTATGGAGTGCACCATTTTTTAAAAACACCTCTAAAACAATTGAAAACCGCCGTTTTGGTAAACCGAAATCACAAAAAATACCCGGTTAAAGCTGATTACAAGGGTATTTCCTTATCTACCTCCTTACAAGAGCATATTGAAGTGGAATTCAAGGCGAAGAACGATTCGGTGTTTCTCGCCTAAAATTTATCAGGGTCTATTCAACCTCAAAAAAAACTGTTCTTACCTGTGACCTATCTATAATACCAATTATCACTTTTTCAGAACAGTTATACATTCTACAGATCTTCGCTAACATTACCTGATTTACAGAAGAATTCTTCTACATAAATGTTCTTGATTTGTACTTTTACAAAAACTGGAATCAATGAATTCAAGAGATGAACAATTACAGGCCTTTGACCGTTTGCTCACTATAATGAACGAGCTTCGCACCCAATGCCCATGGGATAAGAAGCAGACCATGCAAACCCTTCGCCATTTGACCATAGAGGAAACCTACGAACTAGGCGATGCCATTCTTGATAGTGATCTGGTCGAGATGAAAAACGAACTGGGCGATCTCTTGCTGCATATTGTTTTTTATGCCAAGATAGGCTCAGAGACCAACGATTTTGATATGGCCGATGTCTGCAACGGAATCTGTGAAAAGCTAGTTCGCAGGCATCCACATATTTATGGCGATGTTACGGTCGAGAATGAAGAAGATGTAAAGCGCAATTGGGAGGCCATCAAATTGAAAGAGGGCAAGAAAAGTGTTTTAGAAGGGGTGCCTATCAGCCTACCCGCTCTGGTAAAAGCCAATAGGATCCAAGACAAGGTAGCAGGCGTTGGCTTTGACTGGGAACGACCCGAACAGGTTTGGGAAAAGGTTGAGGAAGAGCTCAAAGAATTTCAAGAAGAGGTACAGGCTGAGAATCTTGAAAAGATGGAGGCCGAGTTTGGCGATGTACTTTTTTCTATGGTCAACTACGCGCGCTTTTTGGGTATAGACCCAGAAAATGCCCTTGAACGTACCAATAAAAAATTCATCAAACGCTTTCAACATATAGAGAAAAAAGCAAAAGAACTTGGCAAATCATTAAACGAAATAACCCTTTCAGAAATGGATGTGTTTTGGGAGGAATCAAAAAAATTAAAGTAACCTTAAAGATCAAAAAAATAGGTCGATCAGAGCCTATAATTAAGTCTTATATCCTATCGCAAAGTGTTTTTTGTCTTTTTCTCAGATTAATAAAAAAAGAATCTAGCGCTGTTCACCGTAACATTCCTAAGACCTATCTTTGCCCTTGCAAAAAACAGCCATCTTGTTCCAACAGTACACCAAAGAATTTCGATACAATATAAAACTGTCCGTTCCTGTGATAATGGGCATGCTGGGACATACTTTTGTGGCTTTTGCAGACAATATCATGGTGGGCCAGTTAGGAACTGCCGAATTGGCTGCGGTCTCTTTGGGCAATAGTTTTGTCTTTATAGCTATGTCGCTCGGTATCGGTTTTTCTACCGCAATTACCCCCTTGGTAGCTGAGGCCGATGGTGCCGGCAATAAGGCCGATGGTAAGAGTGCCCTTAAGCACGGTTTGGTGCTATGTACGATTTTAGGGCTTTCGCTTTTTGGTCTGATTCTCTTATTGAAGCCTTTGATGTACATGATGAAGCAACCGCTCGAAGTGGTGAAATTGGCAATGCCCTATTTAGATCTAGTGGCATTTTCATTGGTGCCCTTGATTATTTTTCAGGCCTTTAAGCAGTTCTCTGAAGGGTTATCACAGACCAAATACCCCATGTACGCAACTATTATTGCCAATATTGTGAACATCATACTAAACTACTTACTGATTTTTGGTTCTTTTGGCTTTCCGAAATTGGGTATTGTTGGTGCCGCTATTGGCACCTTGGTATCGCGGATATTGATGGTCGTTTATATTTGGTATATACTCAAGGGCAAAAAGAAATTCCACGACTACGTAACAGGCTTTAATTTTAGAAAGATTGAGAAAAGCGTAATGAGAAAAATCATTAATCTAGGTTTTCCATCGGCCTTACAAATGTTTTTTGAGGTGGCGATTTTCACCGCTGCTATATGGCTTAGTGGGGTCTTGGGCAAGAATGCCCAAGCCGCTAATCAAATCGCCCTTAACCTTAGCAGTATGACCTTTATGTTCGGTATGGGGTTGGGTGTTGCCGCCATGATACGCGTGGGCAATCAAAAAGGCTTGAAGAGTTTTACCGATTTACGGCGTATTGCACAATCGATATTCTTTATGACATTCTTGGTTGAAATTGTGTTTGCAGTCGTATTCTTATTGGGTAAAAATTGGCTTCCCACACTTTATTTAGATGTTGATGATGTAAGTAATATGGCCGATAATACCGAAGTCATATATTTGGCGGCCCAACTATTACTAGTCTCCGCCTTCTTTCAAATTTCCGATGGCATACAAGTGGTCGTCTTGGGGGCCTTACGTGGCTTGCAAGATGTAAAGATTCCTACCTTTATCACTTTTATCGCTTATTGGTTAATAGGTTTTCCCATTTCATATTATTTAGGCCTTTATACTGATTTGAAAAGTATGGGTATTTGGGTAGGGCTCTTGACGGGTCTTACCGTATCGGCCATTATGTTGTATATTCGATTTGAATACCTGACCAAGAAACTGATTGTTGATAATGATTAGGGTTTTAGTTTGTTCTGGGAGAGGTTTTCCCATTAAAAATAACTTTAAAGTCTATTGAATGGAATTCCCAAAATTTTTGTTAGGAGATAATACCGATTATCCCTCGGCTATTTTTATCGTACATACCCAATACCCTCGATTTATCATAAACCTTGAAAACGATGAGGTAGAATGGTTGGAAGATTTCACGAAAGAGGACGAAAAAGAACTTGAATCAGAAGCCGAAAACCTAATAGAAGAGGCAAGTGCTTTCTATGATAGAGAGGTTTCTCGATACCAAGAATAACCATGCTTGAAGAACTGTTACAACACGATAAAGAGCTTTTCTTGTTGCTCAACAACTTAGGAAACCCTACTTGGGATGCTTTTTTTATGTTCATTACCAACAAGTACAGCGCTATTCCCCTATACCTTCTTTTATTGTTTTTTTCCTATAAACAATTCGGACTCAAAAAGAGTGTGGTTTTATTGATTACCGCTTTGCTAATGATCGTAGTTACCAATGGTTTGGCCGATTTTTTCAAATACGGTCTACAACGCCTGCGTCCCTGTTATGATACTGATGTGAGTGAACTGATGAGATTGGTGAAAAACTCCTGCGGCGGTAAATTTGGTTATTTTTCGGCCCATGCCGCGAATACCAGCGCCATAGCATTTTTCTTCAGTAAGTTATTGAAACAAAATCTTCGCCACATAGGAATTTTCTTAATGATTTGGGCGATTTTAGTATCTTTTAGTAGAGTCTATATAGGTGTACATTTTCCCCTTGATGTAGTTTCTGGAATGGGAATTGGCCTATTTTTCGGTGGGTTGTTTACAAAGTTGTATATATTTGCAGTCCGCAAATCAAGTCTATGATATCTAATTCTAGGTATTGGTTTTTATTGTTTTTGGTTGTTCTGACGTACCTCGCCGGTATTTTCGTGACGCTCTTCGAGAACGATTCCGCGCAGTTTGCCGTAATGGCGATGCGAATGGTACAGGAAAACGATTTTCTGAACCTATTCAAAGGTACCGAAGAATATCTTGACAAGCCGCACATGCACTATTGGCTAGCGGCACTCTCTTTTAAAATTTTCGGTCTCCACGATTGGGCTTACCGTATACCTGGTGTTTTGGCAACCTTTTTGGCGGCATATAGTTGTTTTGGTCTTGGTAGGTTGCTTTACAATAGCCATGTAGGCAAACTGGCGGCTCTCATTTTTATAACTACCCAAACCATTGTACTTTCTGGCATTGATGTACGTACCGATGCTGTACTTACGGGTTTTTCCATTTTTGCCATTTGGCAATTGGCCGAATATATTGAAACAAATAGCTGGAAGAATGTCATTTTGGGTGCATTGGGGGCGGGTCTTGCCTTCTCTACCAAAGGGCAAATCGCCATTTTGGTCATTGGTTTACCTATATTGTGCCATTTGGCCTATACCCGAAAATGGGAAACTTTATTTCACTATAGGGTTCTTATTGCCATTGTCGTTTTTGCATTGACCATATTACCAATGCTATACGCATATTACCACCAATTTGATTTGCACCCTGAAAAGGTCATAAGGGGCATAAGTAATCGTAGCGGTATCTTTTTTATTTTTTGGGAACAGAGTTTTGAACGTTTGAGCGGTGAGGGTATGGGCAAGAACAGTAGTGATTATTTCTTCTTTTTCCATACGTTTCTTTGGGTATTCCTACCATGGACGATTTTGGGTATTGCTGCCTATATTTCACGAATCAAGACCTTTATTAAGTTGAAATTCAAGTATTTGCCCAAATATGAATTCTTGACCTTGGGCGGTATTACGTTAATATTCATCATCATTAGTTTTGCCCAGTTTAAATTGCCCCATTATTTGAATATCATCATGCCCTTGTTCGCAGTACTAACGGCATCATATCTCTATAGTTTGTTCAGATTTTCGAAAAGAAAAAGCATCAAGGCATTTCTTGGAGGGCAATATGCAGTTCTTGCTTTGATTTTTATAGTGGTGGTACTGATATATTATTTCGTATTTAAAGATGATAATCTATACAGTTATATATGGAAAGGTATTCTGGCATTCCTTGGCATCTACTATTGTTTAAAGCGGGAAGCCTACTACCTACGTATAATTTCGGTCTCGGTGATTGGTTCGATTATTTTAAACGTAGTGCTCAATACACATTTTTATCCCTCATTGTTAGCGTATCAAGCTGGATCCTCTATGGCTAAAGTCGTGACCAAGAATGACATACCAGTAGAGCACATCTATAAACTGTCTGACCGTCATACATGGGCATTCGATTTTTATAATAAAAGACCGTTACAGGTTTCTTCGATACAAGATATAAAGAACCGTAAAAACATTTGGGTTTATGTTGATGACTTGCAAATAAGGGAACTTCATAATTTAGGTTTTGATTGGGATCGGCAATTTACCGAGAATCAGTTTCGAATTACCAGGTTACAGGCTAAATTTATTGATCCAACCACCAGAAAAAAAGTATTGAACAAGATGCATTTGATACATATCTACTGAGAGATTGAAATAAGCTGATGAACCGCACGTGAGCGATGGGCATCTATAAATGCCTTTAGCTCTTGTGTGGGCATACCATCTATTCCTGCTACCATTATTGAGAACTACCTTACAGGCGTCAATCAAGTTTCTGGCCGCCCTGACCGATGTGATTAATTGAACACCATCGATAAATAATATTTGCATTAAGTTCTTTCCTATGTAGCCTTTGTCCGCGAATAGTTTTCCGTAAATCTTATCTAGCCTTAATGGTTGCCTATCATCTACATTGGCCTGTGTAATGATGAAGTTTAAAACCTTCCCTTTGTCGTTTATTATAATGTGCAACTTAAAGCCATGGAACCAGCCCATGGTAGACCTGCTGGTAGTCGCAACACCTATATACTTTGTGATTGCGTATACTTGTTCTTGCATACCCTTACCGGAGTAGAGTCAATGAACGATATCCCAGCAATCGCCCAAACAACATGTCTTCAAGAACAAGGTCATGGCCATTAGGTTCTGTTTCATTAGTTCCGTAAATCTATTCTAGGAGGCCGTATCGGGAAAATCATCTTTCATTTGGGCCTTTACATAGAAGTGCTTGAAAGTTCTAAAACCACTTTATTGAAATTAACAGCAAGGGTGATCACTTCACTTTGAGGCATTATAGAAGTGCGTTTTGCTTTGTTGCTTATAAGGGATTTATCGACTATTTCTGAATATCCCTTGCAAAACTCATCAACTAAACAGAAAATTTCTGTAACTTTAGAATAGATTACCATAGATAGGTTTTTAGATTAATGAATTGAATTTCAACACTTTAATTTACTAAAAATCTACCTTTCTCGTTGCATGAAAATCAAATATTATTAATTGAATTCAGATTATAATTTGGAATGAAGTACTGAATATATTGAAAGGGGTAGCTCCTTATTATATTGTAGAAATTACCATTGGTGGTTTAATGCACGGTTATATTCCTGCAGGATTTTTTGAACAATAATATGAGTAAAGACAATTTATTTGCCGTTCCGTTAGCTACTATTTTAGCAGTGCCTATGTATTCTAATGCGTCAGGAATTTTACCAATAATACAAGTTTTTGTAGCCAAAGGAGTTCCGATAGGAACAGCCATTGCTTTTATAATGGGTGTAGTTGGCTTATCATTACAAGAAGCTATGCTTAAAAAAAAATGACTTTTAAACTTATAGGGGTGTTTTTTGGAGAAGTAACCTTATGTGTTGTAATTTCAGGCTACATTTTTAATGTCATTTTATAAGAGAACAATACACACAATTAAGTTTATGAATACCAAGAAATATACTAGAAAAGTAATCCTTAAAAGAATTCTATTTGTTAGTGCCGGAGTTTCATCATTTTTTTTATGGAAAAATTACAGTTCTATATTTACCAAAAAGAAGAAAAAAAGACTTGCAATGCTAATGGACTTAGACAAGTGTATTGGTTGCAATGCTTGCACAGTAGCCTGTAAATCAGAAAATGGAGTTGCTTTAGGAGGATTTCGAACACGCGTATTAGAACAAGAGACTGGTGAGTACCCAGATACAAAAAGGTTTTTTTTACCAATAATGTGTAATCACTGCGAAGATGCCCCATGTATTAAAGCATGCCCAAATAAAGCTATTGTGAAGCTAGATAATGGCATAATAGATATTGATAAAGACAAATGTCAAGGGTTTCAAATTTGTATTTCAGCATGTCCATATGGCGCCTTATATATGAACCCCGACCACAACCCTGATGAATTTACAAAAGATTATCCTGCTAGATCAATAGGTAAAATTGACAAGTGCAATTTATGTAGCCACAGAATAGATGAAGGCTTAGAGCCTGCTTGCTCAAATACTTGTCCTACAGATGCACGTATTTTTGGAGATTTAGAAGATGAAAATAGTATAATTGCGCAACTAGTTAAAAAAGAAAGACTTACGGGCTTATTAGAAGAAGAAGGCACCAGACCAAATGTGTATTATAAAGGCGGAAACAAAGAAGTTTTCAATGCAAAAAATATGATCAATAATTTTAAAACAAAGTAATATGAACAGGAGAAATTTTGTCAAAATTGCAACTATTGGTTCTGCTGTTGTTTTTCAAGACACAAAGGCATATTCACAAGAAAATAAAATTGATTATACCGCTAACAAAATACTTGGTGGAAAACGAAAAGAAATACCTTCGGCTTGTTGGCAATGCTCCTCTAGATGTGCTATTGTCGGTTATGTAAAGGGCGATAGATTGCTAAAAATAGAAGGAAATCCTCTTTCATTGCGAAATGAAGGAACTGTTTGTGCTAAAGGTCAAGCGGGTGTTAATCAATTATATAACCCAGATAGAGTAACCTACCCATTAAAAAGAATCGGTAAAAGAGGCAGTGGTAAATGGGAAAAAATATCTTGGAATGAAGCTATGAATTTACTCGTTGAAGGTGGTGAAGTAAACGGGAATAAAGTAAAAGGATTAAGAACCCTAAGAGAACAAGGAACACCAGAAAAATTTCTTTTTCACTATGGTAGAATGGTCGGATCTACACAAACAATTGGAATAAAATATTTTTTAAATGCTTATGGAACTCAATCGATTGGGGATCATGACTCTATTTGTAGCCGTGCAGGAACAGTTGCAAATAATTTAACAGGTGAAATTGGTTCTAGTTTTCAAATAGAAGAGGCTGATATAGTTTTTAACTTTGGTAAAAGCATCTATGAAGCAGGTAGCAATCATGTACCTAATGTTAGAAGATTTCATAAAATGCAAGGAAAGGGGGTAAAACTTATCACTTTTGATGTTCGCCTTTCTAATACTGCAGCAAAATCAAGTGAGTGGGTTCCTGTAAAATCAGGTACTGATTTGGCGGTAGTTTTAGCCATGTGTAATGTCATTTTACTAGAAAACTTATACAATAAAGCTTCTTTTGAAGAGATTTCAAATGTTGGCATAGATGAACTTAAAGAACATTTAAAACAGTACACTCCGTCATGGGCAGAAAAAATTTCAGGAGTTCCAAAAGAAAAAATAGAATCTCTTGCAATCGCTTTTGGTAAAGCTGATAAGGGAGCTTGCATAGCACAGCGTGGTGCATTTATGCACTACAATGGTGTTCAAACTAAAAGAGCTATCATTATGTTAGATGCTCTTGCCGGAAATATTTCCACAAAAATTAGAAAGACGCAACCACCAAAATGGGAATATCCATTTAAGATACCCCATAATAAAAATAAACAATTAAATGTGTTTACAGGAACTAAGAATCAATACTTAGTTTCAGATGATGGTAATGGAATTTCACACCAAATTGTTAGTTGTATAAATAGAAAGCAGGATAAACCAGAAATTTACATGACTTATGGACACAATCCAGTCTATTCTAATGGAGATTGTAAAGATACTATTCGTGTTTATAAAGATGTAGAAAAGATTCCTTTTCTGGTAGGTATAGATGTTGCTATAACAGAAACAACACAGTTGGCAGATTTGATTTTGCCAGATGCAACCTATTTAGAACGCTGGGCACTTGAAAATAAGCAAACACCAAATGGGGTGCCTGAATATTATTTGCGACAACCCATCTGTAAGCCAATTGGAGAATCAAAAAGCTATGTTGATATGGTTTGTATTATTTCTGATAAACTAGGTTTAAACTTAGGCTTTTCATCTGCAAAAGAGTTTGTTGAAAAAACCTGTAATAATACCCCTGGAATAAAGGAAGTAGGAGGGTTTGAATATATGAAAAAACATGGTATTTGGCACGATGAAAAAGTTACACCTACTTTTGAAAAAAGGTCTAAAATAGACTTAAAGTCAGAGAAACTAGCTGCCGCAGGTTTTTCAGCTATTCCTAGCTGGATGCCTATTCCTAATCATCAAAAGATGAATAAAAACGAATTTATCCTTACCTCATTTAAAGTCAATGTTCAAACCCATTCTCGAACCCAAAACTGTAAATGGTTAACAGAATTATATCATAAAAATCCTGTTTGGATTAACACAAAAACTGCTAAAGAAAAAAAAATTAAAGATGGAGATTGGGTAAAAATTACTTCTAAAATAGGAGAAATGATTACAAAAGCAAATGTTACCCAAGGTGTACATCCAGAGGTTTTAGCTATCTCAAACCATGCCGGTCACTGGGCTTGGGGTGTTTATGCAACCCAAGATAAAACCGCTGTGTACAAACCTGAATCAGATGTAAAACTTAAATGGTGGGTAGAAAACGGATCACATGTAAATAATATTATTGAAGTAAAAGGTGATCCGATATCAGGAACAATGTGCTGGTTTGATACAGTGGTTAAAATAGAAAAAATAGGAATGTAAAAAAATATCAATAAAATTTGGGGATTGTAAAATCTTATTTTATGAAGCTTACGAAAATACAAACGCTCCCGCACTCCCTCATTCCTTGAAACGGTCAATGAATACCCACATTCGAACAATCTACGTACTTTACATTGCCTCAACCGCAGGCGCACTCCAAGTCCGTTTTCTTGAAATGATATAGTACTCCGAACAAAGAGACCAAAGCGGTAATCAAAAAGAATACCATACTGATACCGACCGAGGTGCTTTCATCCAATTTCAACCAAGTGGCTCCGTAGAAAAAGGTGACCTCCCTACTACCGATACCTCCAATGGTCAAGGGCACAACCGAAACTATTGAGGACACCAAAAAAATAAACAGGTAAGCAATAGTATGAATCGCTATACCTAGTGCTTTTAAGATTAAGAGAACACTTGCCAACTGTGCTAGTTGAACAAAAACGGAATAGCTGACCGATTTCCAAAAAATGGGCAATACATAAGCGAAGAATTTTTTGTTCAAAAACCAGAAGACGACAATGCTCAGCAAAATACCCGACCCTAACAGTAATTTAAAATTTCTTAAATGGTCGTTCTTCAGAAATAATGCCAGCGTACAGGCATAGACGAACAAGACCAAGAGGCCACTGAGCCGATCCAGTACCAAAATCGAAATCACTTTTTTAGTATCGACCTCGAATTTTTTTTTGATTACATACCCCTTGTACGCATCACCACCAATACCCCCTGGCAGAAAGAGATTGTAAAACATGCCCAATAGATATAGTTTGAGGTTGCTCCTCTGTGTTAGGTAAATGCCTAGTTGGTGAAAATAGAGATTGAGGCGAAAGGCCGCAATTATTTTAGAGACCACAAAAGCGGCAAGAGCCAATATCAGATAAAAGAGATCTACCTTCTTAATTACACCCAATACATCGTCAATATTGAGTTTGGTGAAAATAAAATAGATAAGTGCCGAACTGACAACTAATTTTAAAACTGATATGAGCGTTTTACGCTGATTTGCCACCGACCGTTATTTTTTTTATTCTATAGGGCCGCTTCTTTTGCGATTCATAATAGGTACGTATCAAAAGCTCCATGACAATTCCGATGGTGAACAATTGAATTCCCGCAAGAATGAACATCAAACCAAAAATCAAAAGAGGACGATTGCCAATATCCTCTCCAAACCCTAACTTTACTATCAACAAGTATATATTTATAAAAAACCCAAGAATGATAAGCAGTACACCTAAAATTCCGAAAAGGTGAATGGGTCGCTGAAAATACTTTCGAATAAAGAGCAAGAGCATCATATCGGCCACCACCTTAAAAACTCTTTCAAGTCCATATTTAGAAACACCCGAATGTCTTGCGTGGTGCTTGACAGGTACTTGTTTGATCTGGGCTCCTTCTAAATGTGCTAAAAGGGTTATAAAACGGTGCATTTCACCATAGAGGTTCAATTCTTTGGCGATGTCTTTGGTGAATACCTTTAGAGCACAGCCATTGTCTTTGATATCTAAATTGGTTACCCTACGAACTAAAAAATTGGCGATTTTAGAAGGTATTTTTTTTACCAGTGAGTCTTTTCTTTTTTGACGAATACCAGTAACCACATCGTACTCATCGCCCACAGCATATTCAAGCATTTGTGGTATATCACTGGGGTCGTTTTGAAGGTCGCCATCCATGGTGATTATGTATTCGCCTTGGGCATGGTCGATACCCGCCGCGAGTGCCAAACTTTGTCCGTAGTTTTTTTTGAGTTCTATGAGATGAACCTTGGCATCGTTCAAATCGTTTACTGTTTTACGGGTCTTATCGGTAGAAAAATCATCTATATAAATGATTTCATAGCTATACCCGACCAAGCTTTCATGAATCTTTTGGGTCAAAAGTGAAACATTGTCCTCCTCATTGTATAGAGGAACGACAATAGAAAGTAACGAATCGGTAACGATGCTCATTGATCAGCTGTATTGTTGTACCAAATTTAGGGTTTTTATTAATGAAACGCTATTACGAAAATCAAGGGGCGGGGTCAATGAATGCATTTGGCAAGAAAATCGGTGGGTAACCATTCTTACCCTTAGCGTGATATGTGGGTATTGTATATTTCCAAAAGTTTCTCGGCGGCACTAAAAGGGGATATTTTATTGTCAACTACATCCTCTATCATCCTTTCAAGTTCTTTTTCTACGGCTTTACTCTGATAAAATTGGAGCTTTAATTGATCGTCAAGAGTTTGCAGTAGCCAATTTTTATTCTGTTGTTGGCGTTTCAATTTAAAGGAACCCGTTTTTTTGGCTTCTTTGGTGTAGGTCTTTACCATATTCCAAATTTCATCCAAACCCGTATTTTCTAGAGCCGAGCAACTGAGCACTTTCGGAATCCAACCATTTTCTTTGGGTGGGTACAGATGCAAGGCGTTCTTGAAATCTATTTCGGCAAGCCGTGCCCTTTTTAGATTATCGCCATCGGCCTTATTGATGACCAAAGCATCTGCCATTTCAACGATTCCCCGTTTGATACCTTGAAGTTCATCACCGGCACCGGGTAGCTTTAACAATAAAAAGAAATCTACCATACTGTGTACGGCTACCTCGCTCTGCCCTACTCCTACGGTCTCGATCAATATGATATCGTAGTCAGCTGCTTCACATAGTACAATCGTTTCACGAGTTTTTCGGGTCACTCCGCCTAAAGATATCCCTGATGGGGAAGGGCGTATAAACGCATTGGGATCTTTTACCAATTCTTGCATTCTGGTCTTATCTCCCAAAATACTGCCTTTACTTTGGGTACTTGAGGGATCGACCGCTAGCACGGCCACTTTTTTACCTAGAGCTGTCAATTTTTTTCCGAAAGCTTCTATAAAAGTGCTTTTGCCAACACCGGGTACTCCCGTAATACCAATTCTTATGCTATTGTTTTTCTGGGTCAAACACTTTTCTATAATTACATTAGCTTTTTGAAGATCCTCTTTTCTAGTACTTTCGACCAAAGTAATGACCCGCGCCAACGCCGTTTTATCACTTTTAAAAATACCATCGGTAAGCTCTTTTATCGAGGGAAGCCACTTCCGTTTATCTCGAATTTTAGAAATGTTTTCTATTTGTGTATTTTTTTGTAGCGCCACTCTTATTTATTGATAGGTACCATAACTACGGTTTCATCCCACGACAGTGAGAGTTTCAATTGCTCTTCATCTTCAAACGAAATGGTGAAATTTTCTTGAGGTGCAGAGAGCGAATGAGTAGCAACCTCCACTTCTACAACATCATACTCTGGGTTTCTCGTGGTTTCCTTACCTCCGCTCATCATGGTAACACCCCATTCGGGAACCTCGCTATTGAAAATAATGGACCAACTATCTTTCTTCGGCCTTGTCCATAACGAATAGGTGCCCGCTGCTAAATTTTTATCGACGATTTTGATATTGGTGGCCGTGGTAAAGGTTGTGGGTTCATTGGCACCGGTACGCCAAATGTGGTCAAAGGGTATGAGTTCTCCGAAAATAACCCTGTCTTTTTTCGAAGGACTTGAATAGGTGACCGAAAGGTTCAAGCCTTTCTCAGTATAAGTTACGGTTTCTTCAGGACTATGCTTTTTTGTTTGCTTGGTCATATAGGGCATACCCACGAAAACCACTAGTAATGTCAACACAGCGATAACGATTAACGCCCATTTTAAAAATTTCATAATTGCTCGATTTTACCCCTAAGTTACTAAATCGGTTGAAAACAAAACGTTTTTTGATTTGATATGGTTACAGAAGGTCAAAAACAAACTTAGATTCATTTTTGTACTTTTCTCCTGGTCGAAGTATGCTGTTCGGAAAATTCTCTTGATTCGGCGCGTCAGGAAAATTTTGGGTTTCAAGACAAATCGCCGCAAAATCAACCGGCGTATATACGATTAGGGCAGGTTGATCCGTACTAACGGTCAATGATATTCCTGATTTTTCAGAAGAGACCTTTACAGCGTTATAGGCTTTTGGGTCTATACAAAAGGGAGTATCTAAACGTACTTTTTCAATAGGCTTCTCTGATTGAAAATCCGACTCGGTGTCTTCTACTGATATTATTTTTCCTGTAGGGAGTAGATTTTCATGGGTTTCGGCCATTTCCTTACAATTCAATTGCAGTCGGTATTTATCGACCTCACTGGCATCATCCAACTTGAAATAGGAATGGTTGGTCAGATTGATGACCGTTGTGAGATCTGTAGTTGCCCCATGGGTAATGTGCAGGGCGTTTTCTACCAATTGGTACGTTACCGTAGCTTTTAGATTACCAGGATACCCTTCTTCTAAATGCTTACTTTCATACGATAATCTCACAAAGGGTCGTTGCCCATAATGCACCTCATCAATGATCCAGTATTTTTTTGCAAAGCCCTCTTTGCCACCGTGAAGGTGCACTCCCCTTTTCTCGTATAGCAAGTAGTTGTTTCTGTCGAGTTCAAAACTTCCGTTTGAAATTCGGCCAGCATACCGACCAACACACGCACCTAACGAGGTTTCGTCTTTAAGATAATCATCAGGTCTCTCAAAGCCTACGACAACGTTCATTGAATTTCCTTCTTTATCCTTTATCAATATTTTTTGAATAATAGCACCGTAATCGAGTACGATAAGGGTGATAAAGGGAGTGCTTAGGGTAACTTGTTTCATCTGTTAATTATAGTATGGTTTTTTAGGTATTACCTCTATGATTTACGTAAATTATAATCAAACCGATGTTTGGTATTGATGTTTTTCCAGTAAATATTTCATATTTTTTATAAAATTACAGGATTTTTGCAACATCACGATATTTATATCGTCCTTAGAGTGAGTCCATTTTTCAGAAGCCATCAAAACCAAAAAACGAAACAGGGCAAATGTTTCACATTGATATCGTAGAAAAGTGCAAGGCGAACGATCGTAAAGCACAACTAAAGCTGTACAAACAGTATTGCAATGGCATGTTCTGTGTGGCCATGCGGTTTCTCAATAATTCAGATGATGCTGAAGATGTGCTTCAAGAGGCTTTTATAAGAGCATTTCAAAAAATTCATCAATTCAAGGGTGATGTTACTTTTGGGGCCTGGCTCAAAAGAATAGTCATTAATAAGAGTATTGATTTCTTGAAATCAAAACGCCAGAAATCAGTTGAATTTGATGAAGGGTATATGCATATTGAAGTTGATGAGGATTGGACAATCGAAAAAGAGATAACATTAAAAGAGGTCAGAACTGCAATAAACGGACTTCCTGAAAAATATAAGTACGTAGTTATGATGTTCTTGATTGAAGGGTATGACCACAGTGAAATCTCACAGGTATTGAATATTGCTGAAACCACGTGTAGAACACGTTTGTTACGAGGTAAGGCACTTTTAAAGAAAACATTGAAAAACAAGGTATATGGCACGTGATCTTAGAGAGCTTTTCAAAGAAGAGAGAGAAAAGCAGCGGCATTTTATAAACAAAGGGCATGAAGTCCGTTTTTTAGAGCGGTTAGAGAATGAATTTCCTCAAAAAAGAAAATCCTCTTATTTTATGCTAAAAATAGCAGCGACTATTTTGGTGTTGCTAAGTATTGGTTTCTACGGATATAAAAAATATAACGGTGGCAATGGGGTTAAAACCATCATAGTCGATAAAGACAACGAGACTACCGATAAAAAAGAAATATCGCTTGGAGACCTTTCGCCCGACCTCAAAAAAGTCGAAAATTATTATATGGCGAATATCAACCTAGAGCTTTCAAAACTAGAGGTTTCAGAAAACAACAAAATCTTGGTAGAAAGCTTTATGGATCAAATGGCCCATTTGAACACCGAATACGAAGAATTAAATAAAGAGCTGAACCAAATGGGACCCAATGACCAAACTATTTCGGCTCTTATTCAAAATCTTCAGTTACGCTTGCAATTATTACAGAAATTAAAAAAGAAGTTGAACGAACTAAAAACATCGAAAAATGAACACATTGAGACAAACGTTATTTAACAAAGCGGCCCTACTTCTATGCTTAATCACCATAGGAGTTAACGGGCAAAAACAGATCAAAACCTTTGAAGAGACTTTTAATATTTCTGATGATGCCATTTTGAATATAGATACGAGCCACACCGATATCGAATTCGAAACCTGGACCAAGAACCAGATTGTAGTAGAGGCCTTTATCGAGATCGATGGTGCTACCGATGAAGAAGCTGAACGCTATTTCAAAAACGAACCCATTGAGATTATCGGTAACAGTAAAAAAGTAACGGTTAGTACCAAAGGAAATAACCAATGGGTCTTTACTAATGAAATCGGTGATTTTCATGACCTTCACATTGAAATGCCCGAACTACCTGAAATGCAATCGTTTGATTTTAATTTTGACTTTGATGAATTAAGGGATATGCCAACATTACCCATTTCTACAGCCCAAAAATTTGATTATAAAGCTTTTAAAAAGGATGGCGAAAAATATTTAAAAAAATGGCAAAAAGAATTTGAAAAGGGCTTTGATAAGGAACATCGAGACCGATTGGAAGAATGGGGGAAACGTATGGAAACTAGGCAAGAGCGAATGGCCGAAAGGCATGATAAATTGTCGGAAAAACGAATGAAAATGCATGAAAGAAAAGCGGAAGTTCAAGTAAAAAGGTTAGCGAAAAGAGCCGAATCAAGGTCGAAAATATTGGATGCCCATAATAGAGGAAAGGCGATGCATCTGAAAATGAGAAAAAACAAAGGGTTTTCAAACGATTCTACCTTTGTGTTTATCAGTACTGATAGTTTGGGCAGCCATGGGCCGAGTATATTTTACGGTTCATCGCTCAGGGGACATAAAAATTATAAGGTAAAGAAGACTATAAAAATAAAGATGCCAAAGGCTATGAAGATTAAAATGAACGTACGCCATGGTGAAGTGAAATTAGCTGAAAATACCAAAAATTTAAATGCCACTTTATCACATGCAAGTTTACTGGCGGCCACGATCGATGGTGACAAAACTACTATTAAAGCTTCCTATACCCCGGTTAGTGTACAAAAATGGAACTACGGACAGTTACAGGCAAATTATTCAGAGCTTGTGAATTTGAAAGAGGTGTTAAATTTACGAATGAACGCCACCTCATCACATGTGGTTATCGACCACTTGGTGAATAGTGCTTTTATCAAAAACAATTTCGGCCCCCTGAAAATCAACTCGGTCTCTAAGAATTTTACAGATATCAATATCTCGCTTCAAAATGCAAAGCTTGATTGCAAGACACCGAGCACTCCGTTTACGATATACATAAACGAAACCTCTTCAAAGCTGAGTAGCCCGGCCAGTATAATACTTGACCGTACCAAAAACCATAATACGATTGTTCATAAAGGCTATCACATCAATAGAAGCCAAGATAGGTCGATTGCAATAAACTCTGATTACAGTGAGGTCGTCTTACATTGATTATTCCTTTAGAACCAAAGTGCCAAAAATGTCGGCATTTATCCAGCCTTGATTTTTATCTTCTCCCGGCACAAAAACAGAGCCTATAAAACTTTCCCTTTCCGTACTTCGATCATTATCACAGTAGGCCAATGCAAAGCCTACTTTCTTATTCAATGATAAAATAACACTTCCGTTCTTTTTTCCGTCAACATAAGTGTCATCATATAGCGATATGGCCATTTCCCAAGTAGTTAGATTACCCTTGGTGATTCTTTTAGAAACAATATGATCGTTGTATAGTTTTGGATCCTTGTCAGGAGCAAGATCCACCACATTACCATCTAAAGCAACATGATAGGCAAAGGCATTGTGGCTATATTGATGAAGGCCACCTGAGTTGTTCTCATCTATAAAAACCTCAACGCAATCATCGTTCCACCAAAGTTTTAAAGGGTCATCATTTTGATCATAGAGCACATCGTCAACGATTTCTATTAGAACGTAAAGAGCATCTTCGTTCCAACTTAGTTTATAACGACCGTTGAAATCTTCACGATCATACGCCTTACCCAGCCAATTTTGATCGAGCATATGCCACGTGGCCCTATTCCATGTATTTTCATTGGCCTTACCATCTATTATGGGGCTTTTTGATGCTTTTTGAACCTCGATTATTTGATGATCTTCTTTTTTGGTAGATTGATTACAAGACAGTAGGATACAAACAAAAAATGAAAAATAAAATAGTTTCATAAGTGACAAATTTGGGGATAAGCACTTACAAGATAGTAATTTCTTACCTTAAATGAAGTTTTTTATACCAATAAAACAAATCGTAATTCTTTGAAAAACGATGCTACCCCCCAAGGTCAATAGTGGTATTAAAATATGCCTCTTCACCTTCTTGCATGGCATCAAAGCCCATTTGAACGCAAATAGCCGTCTTTGCCCCTGCAATAACATTTGAAACAGGTTCTTGATTATTCGTGATATTATCTTTAAAATCAATAATCGCTTGTTTACTTGAGTCGATTCGGTCAATATCCGTAGAAATTATATTTTCCTTTTCGTTAGTTGCTATTGCCCCCGCTTCATACTCGCCTTTAGGGTAAAACCTTCCGTTCTCTTTTTCAAGTACAAGGGAGCCTTTTTCGCCTTTAACCACTATTTTGTTATTATTTTTGCCATGGCCGATGATGGCGATGAATTTGGCTTGCACTCCATCAGGATAGCTGTACTGAAGGTGAATATTGTCATAGATCTCTCCGTTGTCTTTGGCATGGTCCTTACTACCAGTACCCACAACTTTATCAGGAACGGTGTTCAACACCCAATTCACAAAATACAATTGATGTGAACAGCCTTCGGCCAGTAATCCGCCTGAAAATTCACGATACATTCGCCAATTGATAAGACGCTTCAGCTCAGGGTTTGGTACGGGCAATTTTAAAGCGGTTTTTATAGTCCAATAACATTCAAAAGAGGTGATTTTGCCTATTGTTCCTTTTTTAATCAAATCTATTACATGGGTATAGAATACCGAACTGTGGTATTGGTGACCTACTTGAAAGATTTGATTTGACGACTTTACTTTATTTACCAAATTTCGTATACCATAAAACCCTTTGGCCATGGTCGTTTCACAGTATACGTGTTTTTCGGCATCTAGTGCGTCAATGGCTATTTTTGAATGTGAGTTAAAAGGAGTTGCAACCAATACGGCATCTACCTCGCTATTTTCCAATAGCCTGCGGTAATCTTTGTACCCCATTGCATTTCCTTCCGCCATTCGGAGCCCTTCTTCTAGCCGAAAGGGGATAATATCGCAGCAAGCAACAACTTTGAGGTTCTCTATTTGATTGATGAACCGAATTAATTCGCAACCCCTAACCCCTGTGCCAATGATCCCAATATTAACCGCTTCGCTAACCTTCTCTTTACCGACAAGATTCGCCATTGCCAATGTTGGGACGCCGATTGCTGCAGTTGCCAGTATACTTTTTACAGCAAATTCCCTTCTTTTCATAAACTCGCGGTATTATAATTTTGGCTCCCAGCCTTTTGCATACTCCCGCTTCCAATTTTTCATGGCTTTCTCATTATTGAGTACTTTACCGGTAGTTGAATCTATTTTCAACATTTCTCCGGCATCTTGCGCCATATTTCCTAAATGACAGAGCATGGTCGAAATACTTGCATCCCTTATATCTGAATTCAAAGATCTATCTTCTCTAATTGCATCGAAGAAGTTACCAACGTGATTTACATCTAAATTGCCCTCGCCTCTGGTATTGGTCGTTGCACTAGCTGATTTTTCAAATTCGAATTTTAGAGGATTGCCCTGTAAATCGAATACTTTATAAAAATTACGATCTAATTGTATTGACCCTTTGCTTCCGTATATGGTAATGCCCCTCCCTGGTCGTTCTGGTTTTAGCACTCCACGGCTATGTCCTGTCCATGTAATGAACTTGTCATTGGCAAATTGGTAGGTCACTTGTTGATTGTCAACAAATTCCCAATCATCATCAAAGGTATATTTTCCTCCAAAAGAGGTCACGCTCTCAGGCAAGTCTACCCCCAGTGCCCATCGGCAGATATCGATTTCATGAGTACCGTTGTTGTGTACTTCGCCAGTGCCCCACGTTTTGAACCAGTGCCAATTATAGGGGTGTACATTATCACGATACTCTTCACGAACAGCGGGCCCTTGCCACATATTCCAGTCTAAAGTTTTGGGTACATCGATATTTTTTCCTTTTCCGATTGAACCTCGGTTGTTTGAGTAGTAGGCCTCCCCTTTATAGACATTTCCTATAATTCCTGCTTTGATATCCTTTATGGCCATAATCGAAGTCTCTGCAGAACGTTGCTGATTGCCCATTTGTACTTTTTTTCCATACTTTTTTTGTGCTGCAACCAAAAGTTCATTCTCATAGGGGTTATGACTACACGGTTTTTCAACATAGACATGCTTTCCGGCCTGCATGGCCATAATTGCCATTGGAGCATGCCAGTGTTCGGGAGTTGCTATAAAGACAGCATCAACATCTTTATCCTCTAAAATTTTACGAAAATCCTTTTCTACTTTGGGTACATAGCCAATGGCTTTTTGGCACCAGATATTGTGTTCTTCCAGAATGACATCATCAACATCGCAACTGTACAGTACTTTAGCGTTAGGATCCCTATGTATCGCCGATACATGTGCCTTTCCACGGCTTCTTATGCCAATAGTAGCACAATTGATCTTATCATTGGCACCCAATACTTTGGCGTATGCCATATTGGGCAGCACAAGTCCGCTTACGGTTACGGCGGCTGTACCGAGAGATGTTTTTTTGATAAAATTACGTCTTGTGGTCATCGGCTATTTTTTTATGGTTAATACTATACTCCTAAGGAGCGGTAAACTTAATATACAATTGATTTGAGCTACTAAATATAACATGTATTATCCACAAACAAAAAAGCAATCTAATTAGATTGCTTTTTTGTTTTGTTATTTTTTATTTTATCAATGGATACTTACTAAATGTATACATAAATCAATGGGCTTCATCCTTTAAGTACTCTCCAAAATTTTTCTTGAACCGATTCAACCTCGGAACGGAAATATTCATGATATAGGAATTATTAGGATGTTTTCGCTCATAATCTTGATGATAATCCTCGGCATCATAAAACATGGCAAATTCGATTACCTCAGTAGTAATGGATTCGCCCTCGTAAACATTTTGTTCTTTCAAGGCATTGATATACCCCTCAATGATTTCTTTTTCCTTAACATTCTTGTAGAATGCGATAGAACGATACTGCGAACCTCTGTCAGGTCCTTGACGGTTTAAGGTGGTAGGATCATGCGAACCAAAAAATACTTGTACCAGGGCGGTAAAAGAAATTACTTTGGGGTCGTAGTATATTTTAACAGCTTCGGCATGACTGGTGTATCCGCCACCTACTTGTTCATAAGTCGGATTTTCTTCGGTACCCCCGGCATAGCCCGAAACCACTTCTTTCACCCCTTTTACACTTTCAAAAATGGCCTCAACACACCAAAAGCAGCCACTGGCAAAATATGCTGTTTCGTAGGTGCTTGAATCTTGGGGCGTTTTTTTATGCATTTCCGTCATAGCTTGTACGACATTCTGCTTATTGGTATTGTCTTTTTTTACTGATGATTGGCAACCACTAGTGAACAAAATAGTTAAGAGCAGGGTGGAGATCTTTAAAATTTTCATGGCAATTCGTTTTTACAATTTGTAGTACAAGTTACGAAGTACTTACATTTTCGCATAAAAAAACCTGTCACGAGGTCTCATGACAGGTTTGTTTATTGATTTGCAAAGCTATTTAACCGCCTATGGTTCCGTTTCCGAAAACTTCAATTGCCGAGACTTTCGGTTTGTTAATGGTAGCTTCTAAAGTAATGGTCAACTCCCCGTCAGTAACTTCAATATCGTACATACGACTGCCTGCACTTGCCGCACCATGTTCTTTAAAGAGATCGTAGCCTGTAAAAGTTTCGGTGTCTTCCATAGAAATATTGAAGATTCTACTGCCAACCCCACCTTCCAACATCTGCGGATTCTCAACTCCCCAATAGATTTCAGCAAAGTAAAGTTTTACAGTGTAAGTTCCATTTGTCACCGGAATGTTATAGGAAATAGGCCCTCTGATATTTATATCGTCCGTAATTCTTTCCGTTAGAAAAATAGCATCCTTGTCGGTATTGGCGATTTCTGTCACAAAAGGATTGGTAAATGCCTTGGTACCTTCACCAAAGTACTGGTCTTCTAAAAAAGTAATGTCGCCAAAAGTAACCTCTGGACCGCCACTGTTTATTCTTAATAATGAAGGTCCGACCTCCACAGTAGATTGTATTGCTTCTTGGGCGGGATTCGAATCATCGGGATTGAAAGTGATTTCGACTGTATCTGTAATTGCGATACCGTCTAGGGTGCCCGATATGGTAACCGACTCTTCTTCAGTGTTAGTAACCGTGGCAGTGTACGAACCATCACCATTATCGGTCACGGTGGATACACTCGCCGAACCGGTCGCAGCTAAGGCTACCGTACCGCCGCTAGTGGCTAACAGGTTTCCATCGGTGTCCGCAATTTGTAAGGTCACTGTTGAAGTCGACGTTCCTCCAACGACTATCGATGCAGTAGCATCGATAGTCGTATTGGCGTTGGTCGGATCCGGGTCCGGGTCTGGATCCGGGTCTGGGTCCGGTGTTGCTATGACAGCTGGGGCGCCGTCATCACTACCACAAGAGACGGGTACTAAAATCAGTGAAAAAAGGAGCAAGAAAAGTGTTAACTTTAAAAAATTTGGTGCTTTCATAATACAAGGAATTATAGTGTTATTGTTTATAATAAAATGATTACAAGCACAAAACTATATAAATATCAGAGGTTTAACAACTATACTTTACTGTTTTCGACAAAGTGAGTAGATTGTTTTCTTACTTTTTGGATCTGCAAATGTGTACTGATGCTCTAATTTCAGAATCGACCCGTACCAGTTAATCAATACGCTAATCGACTATGAATAAAAATCCAGAATCAAAATATTCAACTTTATAAGCATGGGTTTTTCCGATAAAGAACACTTCTTATCGGTGAGGTGTTTTTAGGTGCGGTTACGTTCG
>CAZEUV010000019.1:0-32209 GCA_964515285.1 uncultured Maribacter sp.
GTTTCTTGAAAAAATAATACACCTGTGTAGTACCGTGATGGGATCTGATAAAATCTATCACCCTATCAGGTAAATTGTTTTTTCTCGCCAATTCTATTCCTTTGATTACATGGTCGATGATGACTTTTGCACTATCTTTTGGAGATAGTTCATCATGTGGATTAACATTGGTTATTTGATTTTCGGTAAAATAAGTCGGGTTCAACATTTTGCCAATATCATGATACAGTGCCCCTACCCTGACCAACATGGCATTTGCACCTATCTCATTGGCCGCTGCCTCTGCCAAATTCGAGACCTGCAGCGAATGGTGAAAAGTGCCCGGAGCTTTATTGGAGAGTTCTTTCAATAATTTTGAATTTGTATCGGACAACTCCAACAACGAAACATCTGAGACCAGACCGAAGATCTTCTCATAGATATAGATCAAGGGTTGAACAAAAAGGGTAATCATACCGTTCAGTAAAAATAAGCCCAAGGTAAGCCACACTATATTTCTTAAATCACCTTCATGAATAAGATGAAAAGCAAGGTAGCCCACAATATAGATTATAGTGATCTGCCCAATCGAGATAAAAAGATTGGCTCTTTTATACAACTCAGATACTGACAATACGGTAACAATACCGGCAATGATTTGTAGAAAAATATACTCAAAACTATTGGGCACCACAAAACCAAGAATCAGCACAGTAAGTACGTGAACAAAAAGTCCCAATCTAGCATCAAAAAAAGTTTTGAGAATTAAGGGAAGAATACACAAGGGTACCACAAACACGTACGCTACGTTATAGTTAACCACCAAGGTGGTTACAAAAACCATCAATAAAATATTGAAAAATATAAATGTCACTTTGGTATTGTTCTCATAAATCTCAGGTCTATATTTCTTCAAGAACAAAAACAACATCATCAGCACCAATGCAACCAAAATAGTATACCCAAAAAGAATGAAATATTGATTTTTTTGGCTCAAAAATTCAGATTCGTATTCATCTTTTAGCGACTCTAACACTTTTAATTTGTCGTCATCCACTACTTCGCCCTTGACGATAATCAGTTTTCCTTCATCTAAAGTTCCTCTAGTATGCGATACTTTAGAGAGCGCATCTTTCAGCACCTTATCTGAAAGGCTCTCGTCATAAGAAACATTGGCTATGATCAGGTCAGTAAATAATTTCTGAAATGGGGTATTGAAATTAGCAAGTCCGTTTTTTCTCAATACGGTTGTCACCACCCCTTCAACTTCCTGAATGCCATATAGTTCATTATAGCGTATCAGATCTTCCTCGTTATTTTTCAATAAATAAATCTTTTTCTTCGATTTTTTGTGGCTCGCATTCTTTAAAACCCCCTTATCATAAACTCTATTAAGTATGTTCTTACCAACTTTATTCAAGCTTTTAAGCTGATTTTCATTGTAATTTTCTGAAGGAAAAGCCTTGGAAAACTTCTCGTCAAACCCTTTGTAAACACCACTAACAATACTTACATCATATCTATAATAATCATTATGGTTCTTTTTGACCTGTTCTTTTTCCGCTTCTATTTCAACATTATCCTTTTTAATCGAAAAGTCAAAGGGAGCATTCAGATTCTCATATTGCCAAGGTTTTCCTTTCGGGAATTCATACTTGAACTTGCCTCCCTTTGGAAAAAAAAAGACAATACAGAATATCGATACTGCGTATAAAAAGTATTTGTATATAAGGGACTGGTTCTTATTTAACCGATCTATTGATTTTCGCATAGAAAAGATATGTAACATCAAAAATAGAAAAATATACGCTAAAAGGCATTTTGACGGCTAACCATTTTCTTGAATACCACTAACGCAACCATAAAAGAAGGATGAATCATATGATTTCCTATACTATAATTTCACGGCTACATACAAGCAGGTTGCGCTTTTATTTTATTAATTTTGCAACAATTGCATAAATACGATTTCAATATGAAAAATGTAGTAATAGTGTCTGCGGTAAGAACCCCAATAGGAAGCTTTATGGGAGGTTTATCAACTATTTCAGCTCCTAGATTAGGTGCTATAGCCATCAAAGGTGCGTTGAAAAAAATAGATTTGAAACCAGAAATGGTCGAAGAAGTACTCATGGGCAATGTCGTTCAGGCTGGTACTGGTCAAGCACCTGCCAGACAGGCGGCCATATACGCGGGTATTCCTGATAGCGTGCCCTGCACTACTATTAACAAGGTATGTGCCTCTGGCATGAAAGCTGTAATGCAAGCTGCACAAGCTATTGCTTTGGGAGATATTTCAGTTGCCATAGCTGGGGGCATGGAAAACATGAGCCTTATTCCGCATTATGTGTATATGCGAAAGGGTCAAAAATTCGGCCCTACTACAATGACCGACGGAATACAAAAAGATGGTCTTGTTGATGCTTACGACGAAAATGCAATGGGCGTTTGTGCAGATGCCTGTGCAACAGAATATGATTTCAGCAGAGAGGATCAAGATAATTTCGCCGTGCAATCTTATAAAAGATCCGCCGAAGCTTCAAAAATCGGTAAGTTCAAGAACGAGATAATTCCTGTTGAAGTACCTCAGCGAAGGGGCGAACCGATTTTGATAGAGGAAGATGAAGAATTTAAAAATGTGAAAATCGAAAAAATTCCGGCATTAAGACCGGTATTTACAAAAGACGGTACAGTGACCGCCGCCAATGCTTCTACCATTAATGATGGTGCGGCGGCATTGGTTCTAATGAGTGCCGAAAAAGCAAAAGAATTAAACCTAAAACCGTTGGCGACCATCAAAGGCTATGCAGATGCCGCACAAGAACCGAAATGGTTTACCACGGCACCCGCCAAAGCATTGCCGAAGGCCTTGAAAAAATCGGGCATTTCAATAGATAAAGTCGATTTCTTCGAATTCAATGAGGCCTTTGCAGTAGTGGGCCTGGCCAATATAAAATTATTGGGTCTGACCGACACCAATGTCAATGTCAACGGCGGTGCGGTTTCTTTAGGCCACCCATTGGGTTGTTCAGGAGCTAGAATACTAGTTACCTTAATCAATGTTCTGGAACAGAACAATGCTAAAATTGGTGCAGCTGCTATTTGTAACGGCGGTGGCGGTGCTTCTGCAGTTGTATTGGAAAGAAACTAATATGTACTAATCAACCATGCAGTACGGTATTTGCCATCTTAGTGTAGTTCCTGTTCGGTCGATAGCAGATGATGCGAGTGAAATGACCTCGCAACTTTTGTATGGCGAACACTATAAGATACTTGAAAAAAGGAAGTTATGGAGCCGGATCCGTATTGCCTTCGATGGTTTTGAAGGTTGGATGGGCAATAATCAAATTACACTTATCGAAAAAGAAGATTACGACCAAATAGAAAATTGCAACATCTCAAAATATTCTTCTGATCTTATTTCTTTTGTTGAAACCACCAAGACCACTTTACTGCCCATTGTCATGGGTTCTTCTGTACACAATACACAGGTGCTGCCCTACCTTTTCGAAGGTGGATCAATAAATGATAAAAGAGAGAAGGCCAACTTGGTGAAAACAGCTTTACTCTACCTCAATGCCCCCTATTTATGGGGTGGAAAAACACCCTTTGGAATAGACTGCTCGGGGTTTACCCAAATGGTCTATAAAATAAACGGGTATCGTTTGCCCAGAAATGCTTTTGATCAGGTATCTCAAGGTGATTCACTTAGCTTTATAGAGGAGAGCGAGCCCGGTGATCTGGTTTTTTTCGATAATGAAGAAGGTACCATTGATCATGTGGGTATCATCATGGAAAACAACTATATAATCCATGCCCACGGCAAAATACGTATTGACCGTATAGATCATACCGGAATTTTCAATACCGAAACCGGAAACTACACACACGCACTCAGGGTTATCAAAAAAATCATATAAAAAACCCTCCTTGGTCAAGGAGGGTCTACTTTATATTCATTTAACGGGCTTGTACGTTTACTCGCCCAACAACTTTTTCAATCGCATAAAATTCTCATTGTCGCCCATAGCGCCATAGATATTCTTAAGTTGAGTGAGAATACCCTGATTGTCAGGGCTCATTTTTAATGCTTCTTCTAAAACTGTTGCACCTTCAACGAACAAATCGTCTTTCTGCTTTTTCAACTCATCGTACCGTGCAATATCTTTTCTCGAATTGCCCAATGAGTTCATTTCATCGATTAGGCCATTGCCTTCGTTAACATAGGTTGTTGAAAGGTTCAATTGGGCATTGGTATATCCAGGGTTAATTTCCAAGGCCTTTCTATATGATGTTCTTGCTTCCGCAATATTGCCCTGCTCCATATTGATAACCCCAATATTGTAATGTAGATCGGCATTTTCAGGTGCCATCGCCGCCGCTTCTGACATCAGCTCTTTAAATTTGTCCTTATCACCTTGTTTATAATGAAGGTTGGCTTCTTGCAAGACAAGATCCACATCATCAGGATTACCTTCCCGTGCTTTTTTATACGCCTCAATAGCCTTATCATCTTGACCGAGCTGCCCATAGATCAAAGCGATATTTTTTACTATTTCAGCAGTCTTAGATGGCAATTTTTCATCAACGGGATCTTTATAAGTCCCTGATTTCACCATTAGATCACGCTGCACCTTTTGCATCTCCTCAACTTCACCAGTTTCGTTATTGGTTGCTTTATACGTCATGCCACTACCATCATACCCCAGTTCTTGAAGCTTGTTGTAATAGGTCAATGCTTGTTCGTATTCTGTACCATTTACGGCGCTGCTTGCTGCATAATACAAATAAATGGTGTCTTGAGGGCTAAGAGTATAACTCAGATACAGTTTTTCGGCTGCCTCTTTATACTTCTTATTTCCGTTGTCTTCAACAGCAGAATTTACCAGATCGGCCGTCATAGCCGACATGTTTTGTTTTGTCTCGTTCGTATACTTGGCCTTCCCACTTTTTTCTTCGATATCCATCACTTGCTTAAAAGAAGATATAGCTTCGTCGAACGCTGTGTTATCACCTTTTTTAGCTAGAGCGCTATAAACATTTCCGCGTACAAAGTAGTATTGGGCCTTTGTTTTATCATCTGCGGCAGATAACATGCCCGATGCTCCTTCCAAAGACGTTTTCGCAGCCATTGCATTGCCTCCTTTCAAGGCTTTTTCAGCAGCTTTGATTTCCTTTTTCTGCGCCAATCCGACCATTGTAAACGACATGGCCGCTAGTATAAAAATTTTAGTTTTCATTTTTAAAATAATTAAAATATTAGTGTTTATTGATTATCTATCTTTACTCTTCTTCATTACTTTTATTGTCTTCATTACTTGGTTTATCAATAGCCGTGCCATCTTCAGTATCTACCTCAATATCCATCACATCAACATCTTCAAGATCATCTTCGTCTTTTATGACCTTGGCTACCGCCGCAATGGCATCGTTACCTTTGATATTGATGAGTTTCACCCCTTGGGTAGCCCTGCCCATCACTCTAAGGTCTTCAACGCTCATTCTGATGGCGATACCCGATCGGTTAATGATCATCAAGTCGTCTGAATCAGTTACGTTTTTAATGGCTACCAGACTTCCTGTTTTTTCAGTGACCGATATGGTCTTTACACCTTTTCCTCCTCGGTTGGTAATTCTATAGTCTTCGATATTCGACCTTTTTCCGTACCCGTTTTCAGAAACCACAAGTATGTTGTCTTCAAAGTTGTGTACAGAGACCATACCTATGACCTCATCGTTTTCGTCTGCCAATCGTATGCCTCGTACTCCCGAAGCATTACGCCCCATGGGTCTTGTCTTGCTTTCTTCGAAACGAATCGCTTTACCTGACTTGAGACCCAAGAATATTTGACTGGATCCTGTGGTCAGTTTAGCTTCTAGCAGCTCATCACCTTCTCGTATTCCGATGGCATTGATACCGTTGAGGCGTGGTCGCGAGTATTGTTCTAAAGAGGTTTTCTTAACGGTTCCCTTTTTGGTGGCCATAATCACATAGTGGCTATTGACGTACTCTTCATCTTTAAGGTCTTGTGTACAGATAAACGCTTTCACCTTATCATCGTTCTCGATGTTGATCAAGTTTTGTATAGCCCTTCCTTTCGATGTTTTGCTCCCTTCGGGAATTTCATATACCCGCATCCAAAAGCATTTCCCTTTTTGGGTAAAGAACAGCATATACTGATGGTTCGTACCTACAAAAAGGTTCTCTAGAAAATCTTCGTTTCTAGTGGAAGTCGCTTTTTGACCAACTCCTCCCCTATTTTGCGTTTTATATTCGGTAAGTGGTGTTCTTTTAATGTACCCTGCATGTGAGATGGTAATTACCACCTGCTCATCAGGAATCATATCCTCAATACTCAAATCACCTCCTGCAAAGTTTATTTCAGAGCGTCGCTCATCACCGTACTTTTCTTTTATCTCTAAAAGCTCATCGGTTATGATTTGCATTCTACGGTCTTTATTATCAAGAATGTCTTTTAAATCTATTATGGTCTTTAAAATCTCATCGTATTCTAAACGTAATTTATCTTGCTCTAGACCTGTAAGTTGGCGCAATCGCATTTCAACGATAGCCTTAGCTTGAATTTCGCTCAGTTTAAAACGTTCTCTAAGGTTGGCCCTAGCCTCGTCAGCATTAGAAGATGCTCTTATTATCTTGATAACCTCATCGATATTGTCAGAAGCTATAATAAGACCTTCTAAGATATGGGCTCTATCTTCGGCCTTTTTGAGTTCGTACTTGGTACGCCGTACCACTACTTCATGACGGTGTTCTACAAAATAATGAATCATCTCTTTCACGTTCAACAAGCGTGGTCTTCCGTTGACCAAAGCAATATTGTTAACGCTAAAAGACGATTGTAATGCGGTGTACTTATAAAGTGTGTTCAGAACGATGTTGGGTATGGCATCACGTTTTAGAATATACACGATACGCATTCCTTTTCTATCTGACTCATCACGAATGTTCGAGATACCATCGATCCTCTTATTGTTTACCAATTCGGCGGTTTTCTTGATCATATCCGCCTTATTGACCTGATAGGGAATTTCGGTAACAATGATACACTCTCTGCCCTGCACCTCTTCAAAGGTCGCTTTGGCGCGCATAACGACTCTTCCCCTTCCGGTATGAAAAGCTTCTTTCACACCGTCGTATCCATAAATAATACCTCCTGTCGGAAAATCAGGAGCTTTGATATGGGTGATGATCTCATCGATCTCTATATCATTGTTCTTTATATATGCTATGGTGCCATCAATAACCTCTGTCAGGTTATGGGGCGGCATATTTGTAGCCATACCCACGGCAATGCCCGAAGCCCCGTTCACCAATAAATTGGGGAATCTGGCCGGAAGAACGGTCGGCTCTTGCAGTGAATCATCAAAATTGAGCTGGTGATCTACGGTGTCTTTATCGATATCGGCCAACATATCATCGGCGATCTTTCGCATACGTGCTTCGGTATAACGCATTGCCGCAGGACTATCACCATCTATCGAACCAAAATTCCCTTGACCGTCGACAAGCATATAGCGCAAACTCCATTCCTGGGCCATTCGCACCATTGAATCGTAAACCGAAGTGTCACCGTGTGGGTGGTACTTACCCAAAACCTCACCGACAATACGGGCAGATTTCTTATGAGAGCTACTGGATCTCACGCCAAGTTCGTGCATTCCGTACAGCACTCTTCGGTGCACAGGTTTCAAACCATCTCTGACATCTGGTAGTGCACGTGACACTATGACCGACATTGAATAATCAATGTAGGCAGATTTCATTTCATCTTCAATGTTGATCGGGATTATTTTTTCGCCTTCCGCCATTTTAAAATCTTATGTATTTTTATTGGTTAAAAAAGTAAGCCAATATACTCAAAATAGAAGCCTTCAAAGCACATATCAATTACTTTATTCAACAATTTATTAACACTTTGCCCGTTGTTGATAGTTGATAATTACATTGTTAATTATTTTGTAAATAGATGCTTTTTTCGTCATTTCGAACTAGTTTATCGAATATAGGTACGGTATTTGCCTTAGATTGCTCAAGATTCACTAATTTTATTGCTGATACGGATAGTTTATGGACGACAATTTTTCACCAAGAGTAAAGGATGTAATTGCTTATAGCAAGGAAGAGGCGCTAAGATTGGGCCATGACTTCATTGGTACCGAGCATTTGATGTTGGGCTTATTGCGTGACGGAAACGGTAAGGCCATCAGCATTCTTGACGCTCTTGATATAGACTTGGATCATTTAAGGCGAAAAGTCGAGATACTCAGTCCGTCGAATCCGAATCCGACAAGTTTACAAAAAGACAAAAAAAACCTTCATTTGACAAGGCAGGCCGAACGCGCTTTGAAAACCACTTTTTTAGAGGCTAAGCTTTTTCAGAGTTCCTCGATCAATACCGCACATTTGTTGCTTTGTATCCTAAGAAACGAAAATGACCCGACCACCAAACTACTTCATAAGTTAAAAGTAGATTACGACGGAGTCAAAGAGCAGTTCAAATTCATGATTACCAGTGATGATGATATTGTTGATGCACCAACCTCAGAATCATTCTCAAGAGACAATGACGAACCTAATGAAGGCAAGGAAAGTACCTTTGGAGGAGTTTCAAAACAAAAGGGGAACAAAAAATCGAAGACACCCGTACTTGATAATTTTGGCCGTGACCTCACTCAAATGGCCATAGAGGACAAATTAGATCCGGTCGTCGGAAGACAAAAGGAAATAGAACGGGTCTCACAAATTTTGAGTAGAAGAAAAAAGAACAACCCGTTATTGATAGGAGAGCCCGGAGTCGGGAAAAGTGCTATTGCCGAAGGTCTTGCCCTGCGGATAATCAATAAGAAAGTTTCTCGAATACTCTACGGCAAACGGGTGGTCACATTGGATCTGGCCTCTTTAGTTGCCGGCACAAAATACCGCGGACAGTTTGAAGAGCGCATGAAGGCGGTCATGAACGAACTTGAAAAGAACGAAGATGTCATTCTGTTCATTGATGAAATACACACTATTGTAGGTGCTGGTGGAGCAACTGGCAGCCTTGATGCATCAAATATGTTCAAACCTGCATTGGCCAGGGGCGAAATACAGTGTATCGGAGCGACTACTTTAGATGAGTACAGACAATATATTGAAAAAGACGGTGCTTTAGAGCGTCGTTTTCAAAAGGTGATCGTAGAACCTACCTCGGTAGACGAGACCATAGAGATACTTCAGAATATAAAAGACAAATACGAAGAACACCACAATGTCAGTTATACCGATGAGGCCATTATCGCCTGTGTTAAATTGACAAATAGATATATGACCGATAGATTCTTGCCAGACAAGGCCATTGATGCCCTTGACGAGGCAGGGTCTCGAGTACATATTGTCAATATGGATGTTCCTAAGCAAATCGTCGACCTTGAAAAACAATTGGAAGATGTTCGTAGCTTAAAGAACAGTGTTGTTAAAAAACAGAAATACGAAGAAGCCGCAAAATTAAGGGACGATGAAAAAAGGCTAGAAAAAGAATTGAACGCTGCTCAAGAAAAATGGGAAACTGAAAGCAAACTCAATAAAGAAATCGTTTCAGATGAAGATGTTGCCGATGTAGTCTCAATGATGAGCGGTATACCCGTAAATAGAATCGCACAGACCGAGAGCAACAAATTGGCCGAGTTGCCCGACTTGATAAAAGCTAATGTAATCGGCCAAGACGAAGCGGTCGCCAAGGTCGCCAAAGCCATACAGCGAAATAGAGCGGGCCTCAAAGACCCGAACAAGCCGATTGGGTCGTTTATCTTCTTAGGCCAAACAGGCGTTGGTAAGACCCAGCTTGCCAAAGTATTGGCAAAAGAACTGTTTGATTCTGAAGATGCCCTTATACGTATTGACATGAGCGAGTACATGGAGAAATTCGCCATATCAAGGTTAGTAGGTGCACCCCCAGGGTACGTGGGCTATGAGGAAGGTGGACAATTGACAGAAAAAGTACGACGCAAACCATATTCTGTAATCTTGCTCGATGAGGTTGAAAAAGCGCATCCTGATGTGTTCAATATGTTGTTACAGGTTTTAGATGATGGTTTTCTTACGGACAGTCTTGGAAGAAAAATAGATTTCAGAAATACGATTATAATAATGACCTCTAATATTGGGGCTCGTCAGTTGAAAGACTTTGGCCAGGGTGTTGGTTTCGGTACCGCTGCAAAAAAATCTCAAGCCGATTCGTACCAAAAAGGAGTGATAGAAAATGCCCTGAAAAAAGCATTCGCCCCTGAATTCTTAAACAGAATTGATGATGTGGTCGTGTTCAATCCCTTAGAAAGAGAAGATATTCATAAAATAATCGATATTGAACTCGCTAAACTATTTGCCCGGATCAAGGATATCGGTTATGAACTAAACCTTACCGATAAGGCCAAAGATTACATCGCCGAGAAAGGGTTTGACAAACAATATGGTGCCAGACCACTTAAAAGAGCCATTCAAAAATACATTGAAGATACCCTCGCTGAAGAAATAGTAAATTCAAAACTCGAAGAAGGCGATACTATTTTTATGGATCTTGACAAGAAAAAACAGGAACTAACCATAAAAATAAAGAAAGCCGTAAAATCTTCAAAAGCCTGATTTCAGTAAGAAATCAGAGCAAAAAAAAGAACTTGGTTACTAATTTACTTTTGTTTTAACCAATTGTATGTTCGAGATAGGGAAGCAATTTACAGTACTCGTATTTTTACTGTATAAATCTAGCATTTGACTTAGAGATTACTATTTTTCAGTGCTGATAAATAGATGGCCAAATCGGCCAAATCTTGATCTGTAAGCCCTAACGATACTGCATTTGGCATAATACCTGTTTTCATTTTTTGTTTGCTTTCGATGTCATCGGGTGCGAATACGATTTGTTTTCCAGCCATATCCTTGATAACAGTAGTTTCCCCTTCTGAGAGTAAAAAGCCGTATAAGGCCTGTCCACTTTTTGTTTTGATCATTACCGGTTCGTACCCGAAAACAATTGAAGCGTTCGGATTGATAATGGCATCAAGCATTGCTGTTTTGTCGAATTTTTCGCCAATGGATGATAGATCAGGGCCAATTGTATTACTGGCGGTTGTTCCTTTTTTATGGCATGTGGCACATTTGGCAGCAAATAATATTTCGCCACTAGTAACATTTTTATTTAATTTGAGGATCTCTGAAATGGAATAACCTTTCTCGTCCGGTTTCTTGAAATATTCACTGGCCAAGGTACGGACCTCTAAGGCGGGATTATTGAAAATTGCTTCAGAAATTCTGTTGATGATTTCCCTTGAGAGTTGTTTTTTAGCGGCCAAACTGATTAAGAGACGGCCCCCTATCATACTGCCCGCCAACTGTTTTCCAGCCTCCGCTCTTTCCGCGGTGGACACGTTTTGATTTAAAAGGGTTTCTTTCAACTTAGTAATCTCTTCAGGAAGGTTAAAGGTTTCCTTGTCTTCTGATTGCCAGTCCCAGAGCGTATACCAATCGTTGGTCTTTCTAAAATCAAGCCACCAACCTGCCGATTCCCTTATAGCCTTGTCAGTACCTGATTTTTTTAGATCGAACATAGCAGCGACGGCATTCTTGTCATTGATAAAGGCAAGTGCATCGACTGCACGGTTTTTAAGACTCTCTGATATCTCTTTTGCCATAGCCCTTTCCTTCAAAGCACCAATAGCTGATTTTGGGTGTATTCGCCAGACCAAATCGGCAAAAGCATCCGTCCATTTGGTTGGATCCTTGGGTTGCCCAGAAAGCAATTCACCATAAGCAATTTCCTCCTTACCGTCAATAGCCATACCCAAAGCCTCAAGATACCACGGATCTTTGCCGTCATAAGCGTTAAACAGTTCTTTGATCAACAGACCACTTTCTTCCCAAGATACATCACGTAATGAAATGGCGACTTCTCTACGCACTTGGGGCGAAGGATCGTTAACTGCTAGTGAAGCATAATCTAGTAAAGATACATTGTCATTTTTCAGCGCCCTATAGGCTACGACCCTTAACCTTGGATCAGCTTCGTTTTTCAATAAACGTTCTACAATCGATTTTCCCTTGTCACCCAGTTTTGCCAACAACCAAACTGCTCGGGCCCTATAATAGGTGTTGTCGCAATCCAATATTTTTTTTACTTCGCCAACGACCTGCTCGCCTTGGTCTAGCAATTTTTCATAGCCAAGGCTCCGAACATTTATAGCAGGATTAAGAAGTGCTGCAATCTGCCCTTTCGTGGTCGTTAAATTTATTTTCGGAATTTTCAATTCTTTTCCTTTTGGAGCAATTCGATAAATTCTACCGTAACCAATAGAGTCCATCATTAGGTGCCCCCCTACAACAGGGTCGTACCAATCAGCAATGTAAATGGCTCCATCTGTACCCACGGCCACGTCACTTGGTCGAAACCATTTACGTTTATCATCATCGATATCGTTCCAGACATAACCTTCGGTAGATTCTTGGGTGGAGCTGACCAAATCCCTTCTATCTAAATCAAATCCTGAACCGTACTTTGAAGGTTGATAAGCAAAGATGACGTTGCGACCTGCATCGGCACTAAGTAGCATTCCACGGTAATCTAGTCCAAAGACATCACCTTCATAAACTACCACTCCTGTAGGCGAACCTGCCATAGTATTATCTCCCGCAGGCATCACCCCAGGATCGTCTTGATGCCAATGAGCCTTAAAAATATCCTGTCCCGGTTTGCGATCAGCCTGCCATGTTCGTTTGCCATTGGCATTGAAATACCCAGCGTTACCACCTTCCATGACCCAAGTTACCCTACAGGTCTCTACTTGATCATCATTGTCGTTCTGCCACAAATTTCCATAAGAATCTATTGCCACTTCATAAGAGTTTCGAAAATTGTGGGCGACAACTTCAAGACCCGTACCATCATTGTTCATTCGCAAGGCAAGACCACCGACCCAAATACGTCCATCATCACTGACCTGAGCAGGTTCGTTTTTTTCATTATAGGGGGTTCCGCCAAAATAAACGCTACCAGAACGCAATTTCCACCCGGCTTTATCGATCACTTGGTGCGGTCCGGCATTTCCCGTATTAAAATACCATTTACCATCAGGACCCACAGTTAGGGAATGAAGGCTATGATCGTGATCCAAACCACCAAAACCGTTAAGAAAAATTTCTTTTTTATCTGGTATATCATCGCCGTTTTCATCAGTATAAACAATCAAGTTCGGCGCACAGGATACAAATACCTTGTTTCCAATGACTGCAATACCCAGTGGGGCAACAAGATCTTTGTCTTGAACAAATACTTTAGATGAGTCGCAGATTCCATCCCCATCGGTATCCTCCAAAATCATGATCCGATCCCCCTTGTCGAAATTTAGGTAGTGTTCAGGGGCGTTGTTGAAATCTCTATAATTAACGGCTTCCGCAACCCAAATCCTCCCTTTTAAATCAACATCAATATTCGTTGGGTTATATAATGCAGGTGATTCAGCCCATAAGGTTACTTGCCACCCTTCGGGAACACTAAAACCATTATCAATACTTGTCTTAAAATCAAGTTCAGGAGTTTCGTAATCAGTGCCTCTAGCGTCGTTACAACATATAAACAAACCAAGTAGCGAGACAATCATACCATTGAATATCAGCCTGCTCTCTAAGTTTTTCAAATATCTCATTTAATAAACATACACATTTTTAACTTGTATGCTTAAATTGGAACAGGATTGAGCTACCCCAAGGTAGAACTTCAAGAAATTCATTAGATTAAAAAAAGCAGTGTAATATTCTTGAGAAAATTCAAATAGAATTGCTAAAAAACCTTTAATACCAGTAGTTACCAAATAATTACTAATATTGAAGTAACAAAATACAGCAAAAGTTTCTAGAAAGCAGTATAAACGATATTTGAGCCTTTAATCTAATATTTTTCCCAAACGGTGTGGGTAGCCATACTTTCGTTTCAGGACATTATAAAATACATTAGATGAAAGTGGGACAATCGAAAAAGAGGGTCATTGTAAGGCAATATCAGTTAGAAATTGGCGTGATACAGGTCTACGATAACTATATGGTAGCGATATTTGATGAGGGGGCAACCTTGACATTGGAACGTGCCTACCAAATTATTGGAATTTCAGAAATTCATTTTAGAAATAAAGACTTTGGTTATATAAGCCTTCGCAAACATTCATATGCCATTGATCCAACGGTGTATTCGTATTTACGTGAACTTGAAAACCTCAAAGCGCTGGCCATAGTTTCGATCAAGGAAATAGATATGCACAATTTCAAAATCGAACGGTTGTTCTATAAAAAACCCATGAAATTTTTTATAGAATTCGACAATGCCCTAGCTTGGGTAAAACGACGGGTAAAATCAACTATATAGCCCTTGTTTATAAGGTCGTTTGCTTCATCAAACCTCCAAATCAAGTTTGCTCTTTATTTTGATTTTGATCTTCTTTGGTTTTTTCTTCCGAAGGCACTTCTAATTCAGGTATCTTGAACAGATCAATATATGCCTCGCCAATACCATCTATTATTTTAGAGGCGGTCAAAGCTTGGTACCCAGTTTTTTCAATTGCCATATCAGCAGCCCTCCCATGAAGATAGACCCCAAAGATGGCAGCTTTCAATGATTCATAGGTTTGTGCTATCAAGCCAGTAATAATTCCTGTTAAGACATCTCCGCTACCAGCAGTTGCCATACCTGGGTTTCCTGTTGTATTTATATAGCCCTTATCTTCATAGACCGTAATAGTATGCGCCCCTTTTATCACAACAATGCAATCATACTTCTTTGAGAACTTTTTGGTCTTTTTTAGTTTATCGAAATCATCCTTCCATTTTCCGATCAATCGTTCCAGTTCCTTAGGGTGGGGAGTCAAAATCGACTGCTTTGGCAGCTTTTTGAGCAATGTTTTGTTCACCGATAATATATTTAAGGCATCGGCATCAATAACCAAAGGGATTTTGTTCTTTTTCAGAAAACCTGAGAAAGCTTTAACGGTTTCCTCATCTGTTCCAAGACCGATCCCTATTCCCACCACCGAAGGGTCGATTTCGAAGTCTATACGTTCAATTTGTTCTTCCCCATTTGTAAGCACCATGGCTTCAGGAAAAGCGGTTTGCATGGGTATGTATCCACATTGAGGCGTATAAGCGGTCACTAATCCACTTCCTATTGCAAGACAGGCTCTTGAAGCAAGAATTACAGCACCAATTTTACCATAGCTGCCTCCAATTATCAAAGAATGCCCATACGTACCCTTATGTGAAAATTTTTCTCTGGAAATATAAAAAGGCAACACTTCATTCTTACCGATCAATTCATAGTCGGTTTCTGTCTTCTCTAAAAATTCTTGATCCAGACCAATGTCCAAAACACCCCATTGATCGATATGAATTCCCGTTTCTGGAAGGAAAAAGGTCAATTTGGGGGCTTGAAAACTCAATACGAAATTGGCGTTTATTACCGCCTTTTTATCTGAAGGCAATTTGTTCGTATACTGCCCAGACGGAATATCCACAGAAAGAACAAAAGCCTCTGATTTATGAAGATGGTCTATTACGTTTACAACCCAAGCATCAGGTGGTCGGTTAAGACCAATACCAAAAATAGCATCAACAATTATATCGTCTCTACCGATTTCGGGAAGCACACAATCAGAGTCTAAAAATTCAGGCCATATCTTACGATCCTTCAATCGTTCTAAATTGAGCAGAAAATCTTTTGACCGGGTCTTACTGTAATTTATAACGTAAACCGCAATATTATAACCATGTTCTTGAAGATGCCTGGCCAAGGCAATACCGTCACCGCCATTATTACCAATACCACAGAACAAATGTATTTTCACCGGTGCGCCCTGCATACGCTTATGAAGCCAGTTGAAAATTTGAACTGCTGAACGTTCCATCAGTTCATCACTGGTAATCTCTTGTTTTTCTATTGTGAATTTGTCAGCAGCATATATCTGCTCGGCGTTAAAAAGCTTCATTCAATAATAAAATTTGATAAAAACTGATGAATCCGCAAAAAACCCTCGGAACATTTGATTCAAAAACCAAAAATACTACTTTTGAAGCTTAAATAAGCAGTATGCTATTGCACAACTCGAACATACCTATATTTTTTTTTCATCGACCGATGTCTATCCCCTTTCAACTGTTGGCACTACCCCATTGGGGTAATCGATTATAATTTTATCCGTTTAGCACTTCTTCATATCCAATTCTAGATAATACTATAATACCTTATATTGACATGAACGTTTTAAAATTTGGCGGTACATCTGTTACCAAAGCCGAAAATATTGCTTTAGTCAAAGAGATCGTCTCAAATAACAAGGCTGACAAAACCATCGTGGTCGTATCGGCTTTTGGTGGTGTAACCGATTCTTTATTGAAAATAGCAAGCCTCGCCGCCATACAAGAACAAACCTACAAATCGGTTTTAAAAGAGATCGAAGACAGACATCTTGATACTGTAAAAAAATTGATTTCGGTCAATTCGCAAAGCAATGTACTGAGCAAGGTGAAAAGCGAATTGAATACCTTGGAAACCTTATTGGACGGTGCCTTTATGATCGGGGAAATCACCCCTCAACTATCTGATAAAATCGTTAGTTACGGTGAAATACTGTCTTCGTACATTATCAGTGCATATTTTGAAGAACAACAGATGAACGCAGTTCATTTGAATAGTAGAGAGCTTATCAAAACCAATGATGTAAATGGCAAAGCGGTGGTCGATTTTGAGCTTACCAATGCCAATTGCAAAAAATCGATTGTTGAAACAGTACATAGGGTGGTAGTCATTGCCGGCTTTATAGCGTCCTCAGAAAATGGAAAACCCACAACGCTGGGCAGGGGCGGTTCTGATTATACCGCAGCTATTCTCGCATCGGCCATTGATGCCGAAGTATTAGAAATATGGACAGATGTCAGCGGAATGTACACCGCCAACCCAAAACTGGTAAAACAGGCCAAGTCCATACCTCACCTTTCTTACGAAGAAGCTATGGAGCTGTCTCATTTTGGGGCGAAGGTCTTATACCCGCCCACTATTCAGCCAGTGCTCTCAAAAGGAATTCCTATTGCCATAAAGAACACGTTCAGACCTGATGATGCTGGCACGGTAATCACTAAGAACAAAAACGAAAAAGGCAAGACCGTTCGTGGCATCAGTCATGTAGAGAACATTGCCCTTCTATCTTTAGAAGGCCCAGGCATGGTAGGTATACCAGGTATTTCAAAACGTTTCTTCGAAGTGCTTTCTCAATCAAAAATAAGCGTCGTATTGATTACGCAGGCCTCATCAGAGCATTCTATCTGCGTAGGTGTTTCTTCAAATGATGTAACGCAAGCCGTTGAGGTTGTGAACGCTGCCTTTGAATATGAAATCGAACGCAAAAAAATAAAACCGGTCATTGCAGAAAAAGACTTGGCGATTATCGCCTTAGTCGGTGATAATATGAAAAGTCATCAAGGCCTCAGCGGAAAAATGTTCAGTACTCTCGGCAAAAACAATGTAAATATTAGGGTTATCGCACAAGGCGCCTCTGAGCGAAATATTTCTGCAATAATCAAAGACGACGATGTAAAGAAAGCCTTAAACTCATTACATGAAGCGTTTTTTGAAGAAAACACAAAGCAATTAAACCTTTTTGTAATGGGCGTAGGTAATGTTGGCTCAAAACTTATTGACCAGATTTTCTTGCAAACAAATTACCTAAAAAACAACCTAAAATTGAACATCAGGGTAATTGGTATTTCAAATTCACGAACCATGGTTTTTGATGAAAACGGGATTTCGTTAAAAGAATGGGAAACACTATTGATAGCCGGCCAAAAAGCGAATAGAACCGAATTTTTTGATACGATAAAACAATTGAACTATCGCAATAGTATTTTTGTGGATAATACGGCTAGTGAAGCCGTAGCAGCTACCTACAGCTCATATTTAAAAAATAGCATTTCAGTGGTTACCTGCAATAAAATTGCATGCTCTTCGAAATATGCTGATTATAAAGAACTGAAAAGATTGGCGCAAGAATACAACGCCCCTTTTTTGTTCGAAACCAATGTTGGTGCGGGTCTACCTATTATTGATACTCTCAAGCACTTGATTGCCTCTGGTGATGAAATATTAAAAATTCAAGCCGTACTATCGGGTAGTTTAAATTTTATTTTCAACAACTTCAATAGTAAGACCACCTTTCACGATGTGGTAAAACAAGCCAAAGAAGAAGGCTATACTGAACCTGATCCAAAAATAGATTTAAGTGGTATCGATGTGATGCGTAAAATTTTGATTTTAGCACGCGAAAGCGGTCATGAACTTGAAATAGCCGATATTAAAAATGAAGCGTTTCTACCAAAAGAAAGTTTAGAGACAACCAACAATGAGGCCTTTTTTGCTTCCTTAAAAAAACATGAGCAGTCTTTTCAAGAAATATACAAAAAGGCCATCGATTCAAATAGCCGATTAAAATATGTTGCTCAGTTCGAAAACGGAAAGGCAAGTGTGGGGCTACAACAAATTTCAAAGGGACACGATTTTTATAATCTGGAAGGAAGTGATAATATTGTATTATTCTATACGAAAAGGTACCCTAACCAACCAATGATCATAAAGGGAGCTGGCGCAGGAGCTGATGTCACGGCATCGGGTATTTTTGCGGATATTATTCGGATAGGGAATTTTTAAAAGCCTCCCCTGGCCCCTCCCAAGGAGGGGTAAAAGAAAACATTATGTCTTTGCAATATGCCAATTGGTTGAGAAGTAATCTGTAGTTTTGCAACCGAAACAAATAGGTTGCTTCGTCGCTCAACTCCTCGAAAAAACGTCAAATTCAATAAAATGAACACCAAAGAAATACGAGTTTTCTGCCCAGCGACCATCGCTAACATTTCCTGTGGATTTGATGTGCTCGGTGTGGCCCTGCATTCGGTAGGCGATGAGATGGTGGTGTGCAAAACAACCGAAAAAGGCATACGTATTACCAGAATTGAGGGTCAAGACCTACCCATGGAAACCCTTCAAAATGTAGCCGGAGTGGCCGGATTGGCTTTGCTTGAAAAAAGTGATTACCAAGGTGGGTTCGAAATAGAAATCTATAAGAAAATAAAAGCGGGAAGCGGTATCGGCAGTAGCGCAGCGAGTTCTACAGGAGCCGTTTGGGCAATGAACAAATTGCTTGGCGAACCTTTCTCTACCCTAGAACTCATAGAATTCGCCATGCAAGGTGAACGTTTGGCAAGTGGCGTTGCCCACGCCGACAATGTGGCCCCTGCCCTATTCGGTGGTTTTACATTGGTACGCAGTTACGATCCGCTCGATGTCGTTACCATACCCAGCCCTAGTGAATTGTATGCTACGGTAATCCATCCACAGATAGAAGTAAAGACATCAGATTCGCGTAGAATATTGAAAACGAATATCACCTTGCAAGACGGTATTAAACAATGGGGCAATGTAGGTGGATTAGTCGCTGGGTTGTTTAAAGAAGATTATGATCTAATTGGTCGCTCTTTGGTTGATCACATCATAGAGCCCGTTCGTTCTATTTTGATTCCTGGTTTTGATATCGTTAAATCTATCGCTCTTGAAACAGGGGCTTTGGGCTGTGGTATTTCAGGTTCTGGCCCATCTATATTTTCCTTTAGTAAAGGAGAGCACATGGCAAAAAAAGTTGGCGAGGCCATAAAAGATGTTTACCAAACAATAGGTGTGGATTACGATATACATGTATCGAAAATCAATATTGAAGGGGTGAGGGAGGTCAGTAAGTAGTCATCAGTAATGTCAGACTGAGCGCAGTCGAAGTCAGTAGTCAGTAATCAGTAATCAGTAATCAGTAATCAGTAATCAGTAATCAGTAATCAGTAATCGAAATTAATTTTTGCAACCTAAAATCATTTTTCAACCTGACATTTTTTTTAAATTAAAGAACCAACAAATTGAAGTACTATAGTCTAAATAACCAAGCTCCAAAAGTATCTTTCAAAGAAGCTGTAATAAGGGGAATCGCACCTGACCGTGGTCTGTATTTTCCGGAGAACATCACGCCCTTGCCCTCTTCTTTTTTTGAGAACATCGAAGATTTGACAAATCATGAAATTGCCTTCAATGCCATTCATCAGTTTGTCTCGAACGATATACCCAATGACAAATTAAAGGGCATTTTGGCTCAGGTACTTGATTTTGATTTTCCCTTAGTAGAGATCGAGAACAATGTGGCTGCCCTTGAACTTTTTCATGGCCCTACCATGGCCTTTAAAGATGTTGGTGCTCGTTTTATGGCACATTGCCTGGGCTATTTTTCAGAAGGCGCAACAAATGAAATCACCGTTCTGGTGGCTACCTCAGGAGATACAGGAGGTGCGGTCGCTAATGGTTTTTTGGGTGTGGAAGGTGTCAGAGTAGTCATTTTGTACCCTAGCGGAAAAGTCAGCGATATTCAAGAGCGGCAATTGACGACATTGGGAAAGAACATCACCGCTTTGAAAGTAGAGGGTACTTTTGACGATTGCCAGAAAATGGTAAAAACCACTTTTTTAGATACAGATCTTTTGCAAAAAATGCAACTCACCTCTGCAAATTCTATCAACGTTGCCAGGTGGTTGCCCCAATTATTCTATTTTTTGTTCGCGTACAAACGAGCTAAATCGAAAGGCAAGGAAATCGTTTTTTCGGTTCCTAGTGGAAACTTTGGGAATATTTGTGCAGGCATCATGGTGCAACGTTTGGGCATGCCCGTAAAACATTTTATAGCAGCCACCAATGTGAACGATACCGTACCTGAATATATGAAAACAGGTAACTACGACCCCAAGCCCTCGACAGCAACTATTTCAAATGCGATGGATGTAGGTGACCCGAGCAATTTTATTCGTATCAGGCATCTATTTAATGATGATTTAGAAGCCTTGCGCCAACACCTTACCTCCTACTCCTTTACTGACACAGAGACCAAAGAAGCCATGGTCACTATATTTAAAAACAACCAATATATTGCTGACCCACATGGTGCGGTAGGTTATTTGGGATTGAAAAAGTACCAAGAAAAGCATCCTGAAAGCTATGGTATATTTTTAGAGACTGCGCATCCCGTTAAATTTTTGGATGTTGTAGAGGAAACCATTGGGCAAGAATTGGAAATTCCGTCTCAGATAAAAAAAGTTATGGATAAGGAAAAGAAATCCATCCCCATAAAAACGTACGAAGAACTCAAAGGCTTCTTGTTGACGGATTAATTTTGTGGTTTCCCAATAAAAACTCCAGAAAACAATATAATTTTCTCTTTTCCTATCCTCAAATTATTCAATAGCTTTGCAGAATAAATTCTGTATCTATGAAAAATACTGCCTTGACCAAAACCCATGAGGCCCTAGGTGCCAAATTGGTTCCCTTTGCTGGGTATATCATGCCTGTTTCTTATGAAGGCGTCAACGTTGAACATGAAACCGTTCGCAACGGTGTGGGCGTTTTTGATGTTTCGCATATGGGCGAATTTTTGGTCAGTGGCCCAAATGCATTAAATCTGATTCAGAAAGTCACTTCAAACGATGCCAGTAAATTGACCGTAGGTAAGGCCCAATACAGTTGTCTGCCCAACGAAACCGGTGGTATTGTTGATGACCTTATAGTATATCGAATAAAAGAAGAGCAATATCTATTGGTGGTGAATGCCTCTAACATCGAAAAAGATTGGAACCATATTTCAAAATACAACGATGGGTTTAATGCTGAAATGAGAAATATTTCAGAAGGTTTTTCGCTTTTGGCCATTCAAGGCCCAAAAGCCATAGCAGCGATGCAAAGTGTGACCTCGGCAGATTTGGCAAGTATTAAATTCTATAATTTTGTGGTGGCCGATTTTGCGGGTATCGATCATGTCATTATCTCGGCAACCGGATATACCGGTTCTGGCGGATTCGAAATCTACTGCAAGAATGAAGAAGTACAACAAATTTGGGACAAGGTTTTTGAAGCAGGTGCCGACTACGGAATAAAACCTATCGGATTGGCGGCCCGTGATACCCTTCGTTTAGAAATGGGCTATTGCCTCTACGGAAATGACATCAATGACCAAACCTCTCCCTTTGAAGCAGGTTTGGGGTGGATTACAAAATTCACCAAAGATTTTGTGAACAGCGAGGCCTTGGCAAAAGAAAAAGAACATGGCCCAGAACGCAAACTGATCGCTTTTGAATTGGATGAACGAGGAATTCCCCGACACGATTATGATATTGTGGATTCTCAAGGAAAGAAGATAGGTATCGTTACCTCTGGCACGATGTCTCCATCAATGGGCAAGGGCATTGGCCTGGGTTATGTTCCAAAGGTTTTTTCAGATGTGGGAAGTAAAATACATATTCAAATACGTAAAAAATCGGTTGCTGCTACCGTAATAAAGCTCCCCTTTTATAAAGGATAAAGATTGCCATGGCGAAAAGAAAGGGATCGATTGACGAGAGAGGTAAAAAAATTCTGATTATAGGGGGTAGTGGTTTTTTGGGAAATGCCATTTATAAAGAGCTCTGCAACTATTTTGACACCTACGGCACCTTTTTTTCGGCCAGAAAATCTTTTGAGAACAATCAACAGTTCATTAAATATGATATGAACGAAGATGATGTATTTCGGGTTTTAAAGAAAATAAAACCAAACATCATCATATCGGCCGTTCGAGGTGATTTCGGAGCTCAGGTACAGGCGCATCAACATATTGTTGAATATATCAGCGAAAACGATAGTAAACTCTACTTTATATCTTCGGCCAATGTATTTGACGCCTACAGTAAATATCCTTCTTATGAACACGACAAAACCCTTTCTGAAAGTGTATACGGGCGATTAAAGATAAAAATCGAAAATATGCTCCTGAGAATTCCTAAAGAAAAAATGGGAATTTTGCGTGTGCCCATGGTTTTTGGAAATAGTTCTCCACGGATAAAGGAAATCAAAAGATTCATTTTAGAGAACGAGCCTATAGAGGTTTTTCCAAACCTTATTCTCAATGTGACCAATGATGATAAACTGACCCAACAAATTCACTACCTTATCAATCACGATAAAAGCGGCATCTATCATTTAGGAAGTAGCGATCTGGTACATCACGAAGATTTCATCAAAGAAGTGGTAGAGCGCATCGGAAACTTCAATCCCATTTACAAGCGTGTATTTACGACCAATGAAGATCGCTATCTTGCAGTATTGCCCAAAGACAACAAACTACCTAAAAATTTACAGGTCAGTTATCAAGATGTTATCAATCACCATATTTTGAGCTAGAATTCGTTAAAAATTTTCACTTTGTCTATAGTTTAGTTTCCTTAACTTTAATGAAAATTCACAAATGAAAAAACTATCAAAACAAGAAATAGAAGAAAAACTAAAAGCCTTAGAGGGTTGGGAATATGTTGATGGTGCTATCGAAACATCATTTGAATTCGAAAACTTCAAAGAAGCCTTTGCCGCCATGACCCGTATTGCCTTTGAATGTGAGGCGCAAGGCCATCACCCCGACTGGAGCAATGTCTACAACAACCTTCATCTACGTCTGAACACCCACGATGCAGACGGAATAACTGAAAAAGACTTTAAACTGGCCCAGACCATTGAGAATATTGTTGCGGGCGATTAGATGTCTCTCATAATCGTTTTTACGAGGAACCTGTGACGAAGTAATCCGTTTGCCTTGTGTAGGGTACTGAATGAACACTATACAATTGTACATGCGTCTTGACTCTTGAACTTGAGTTTGAGTTTGAGCTTGACCTTAACCCTTGCATCCACTTTAAATTTTGTTAAATTTGTTTTATTGAATGTTTAATACAGCATAGTTATGGGAAGAGCTTTCGAGTTTAGAAAAGCACGTAAAATGAAACGATGGGCAGCGATGTCAAAAGCCTTTACACGTATTGGTAAAGACATTGTGATGGCCGTAAAAGAAGGGGGTCCGGATCCGGACTCCAATTCAAGGCTTCGTGCTGTGATTCAGAATGCCAAGTCGATCAATATGCCGAAAGACAATGTTGAACGAGCGATAAAACGGGCGAGCGACAAGAGTTTAGGTGATTTTAAAGAGGTCTTGTTCGAAGGCTATGCTCCCCACGGTATCGCCATACTTATCGAAACCGCCACTGATAACAATACCCGAACGGTAGCCAATGTGCGTAGCTATTTCAATAAATGTGATGGTAATTTAGGCACCTCAGGATCCGTGGAGTTCATGTTTGACCATACGTGTAATTTTAGAATACCTGCCGAAGGCTTGGATCCCGAAGAAATTGAGTTGGAATTTATAGATTATGGTGCAGAAGAAGTATTCGTTGATGATGACGGTATATTGATCTACGCCCCTTTTCAAAGTTTTGGAGATATTCAAAAAGAGCTTGAAAACCGTGAAATAGAGATTCTATCCTCCGGTTTTGAGCGTATTCCGCAAGTGACCAAAGAACTATCAGAAGAAGATACCGCCGATGTGGAAAAGTTACTGGAGAAGATTGAAGAAGATGATGATGTGCAGAATGTATATCATACCATGAAGGAGTAGAAATCTGACCCAAAGACAACATAAAAGAGCGACTCGAATATTCGAGCCGCTCTTTTATGCTAAAATAATCTATACCCATTTACTCCTTGATGACCATCTGCTTTTGGTACGTATTACCACTCTTGTCTCTTGCTATAACAATATAGTTACCTGGATACAGCCCCTCTAAACCAAGTGTAAAAGCTTTTGCATTTGACCTACCCATACCATCAAACTTCTGTACCAACCTACCCTGCAAATCGAAAACCGAAACGGTCAATAGCTCAACGGCTGTTTTAAAACTCAAATTTGTTTGACCACTCGAAGGGTTGGGCAAAATACGCATCGTATTGCCCTCTTTCTGTACGATAGACAACACAGGATCGATCAACTCAAAGCCCACCGTAAGTGATGATCCCATATCGCCTCTTGAAATATTTTCTGAATACGGAACAGCCTTGACCGCATACGAACCAATAACAAAATCATTGCCCTTGTAATCGCCAATGGGAAAATCTTGATAAAGGGCATAGGGCACCAAGTTTTCTGTTCTTTCGGTACTTTGCGCTCCGCTCAACGATAAACGTACACTCTCTACGTCTTCTGTCGTATTGGCTCTAATATCTAAATGCAAGGTTGGCAAAGAATTGATATCGATTACCATACCTTCGACCAATGGGAACAGATCTTCGTTGGTATCTGCATTCACCAAAACAAAATCAGTAATCGATAATTCGGGTTCAGGGGTATCATCGAATAATTCAAAGTTTAGTGCCAAAGACACTCCTACATCTCCTTTTAAATTATTCTCAGAATACGGAACGGCCATTACCGTATAGGCACCCGAGACAAAATCGTTGCCCTTGTAATCACCAGTGGGAAAATCTTGATAAAGGGCATAGGGCACCAAGTTTTCCGCTCTTTCGGTACTTTGCGCTCCGCTCAACGATAAACGCACACTCTCTACATCTTCGGTGGTATTGGCACGAATATCTAAATGTAAGGTTGGTAATTCATTTATATCAATTCTCATATCCTCCGTTAAAGAGAGAATATCCTCATCGGTATCGGCATTGACCAAAACAAAATCGGTAATCGATAATTCGGGTTCAGGGGTATCATCGAATAATTCAAAGTTTAGTGCCAAAGACACTCCTACATCTCCTTTTAAATTATTCTCAGAATACGGAACGGCCATTACCGTATAGGCACCCGAGACAAAATCGTTGCCCTTGTAATCACCAGTGGGAAAATCTTGATAAAGGGCATAGGGCACCAAGTTTTCCGCTCTTTCGGTACTTTGCGCTCCGCTCAACGATAAACGCACACTCTCTACATCTTCGGTGGTATTGGCACGAATATCTAAATGTAAGGTTGGTAATTCGTTTATATCAATTCGCATACCTTCGGTTAAAGAGAGAATATCCTCATCGGTATCGGCATTGACCAAGATAAAATCAGTGATAGAAAAGAGTTCTGGCCCTGGTTCTTCTTCAACAGTCACCGTCCAATCAACGGCAGAACGATCTTGGGCACTTACGGTATAGATTACCGGATTGGTAAAATCTTGTGCTACTTCGTTTGCCGGACTGACCGTTGCATCTGCTGACACACCTATTGTGGGTACCAAAGCACTGACCTCGATTCCAAAAGGAACTTTTACCAATACTGTTTTATTTGTCAAATCAATAACGGTTTCGCCCGACTGCCCAGGAACGGAAAATACGGTAATATCATTATCCATTGACGCATTGAAATTTACCACAATGGTCTGGATACATATCACTGCATTATTTGAGGCATCAACGGCCTGCCATTCAATGGTCGTTTCACCCAATGGATAAGGTACCTCTAATTCTTCTTTATCACTCCGCAACCCAAGAATCGTTATATCGCCCATGCAGCTATCTGTGGCGGTAGCAGAAGTGATTTCAATCATTACAGGATTACCATTGCTACTGACCACACTTATATTTTCAGGACAGCTAATTACAGGTGGCACTTCATCAATACTGGTTACCTTTTGAACACAACTCTCTGAAATGTTTCCTGCATCATCGGTGGCCGTCCATGTTATCTCAGTCTCCCCAAGGGGAAACGGATCGGTCAATTCAAGAGCATCATTACGTATTCCCTCAAAAACAAAATCGGTCGAAACGTTATCGGTTGCCGTAGGTTCTTCAATAGGAAAACTGGCATCACAGCTATCCTCATCCGTAGAACGTACAATATCATCAGTACAAGTTATTACTGGGTTCTCGGTATCGGTAGACGTAGGTACTCCCGGAGAACCAACATCGGCACCTTGGTTGTTACCGAAGGCAGCGAATGTATAGGCATCAAATAAAGGGGTTATTGCCCCATTAACACTCAAGGCCCAACTAGAACCCAAATTATTGTCAAGATCAAGATCGGTCAGGTAAATGGATGCAACACCATCATCTACGGGCCAATCTTCCGTATCATCGTAAACTACCCGTTCAACAGTATTTTCTTGAGTGGAATTATCGCCGGTATAACTTTCGAAACTACTCCATATTCCAATCGAATCACCACCATTGTTCAAAGCACTCCAACGGTGCACGGGAATAAGGTCTACCATACCCCATGCCTCACGAAACTGTTCTTCAGTTCTAACGGAAACATTGAAAAGAATGGCCGATTTACCCGGTTCTAAAGTACCAGATACTATATTGGCCTCTGTATAGACGGCACCGCTATTGTCATCAATAACATAGCCGCTCAGATCAATAGTCTCATTTCCAGCATTGTAGATTTCGACCCATTCCCAGGCGTTGTCAGAGTTAGCGGGATTATACATAATCTCAGTAATTTTCAAATCTTGAGAATACATACTAAATATCGAAAACAGCAGGATTATTAAAATCGTAATTCGTCTCATGGTTGTTGGTTTTAGTGATCAGACAGTTAAGGTTATTATAAATTGTAGGTTTTTTCTTTCATGTATTAACGACTAATATCTAGACATATTACTCAATTCATCGATTAAATGATTGATTTTCACGATTAACGGTTACAAAACGCATGATTAATCCCTGCCTTTTATTCAATTAAAAGGTTTTGTAAATTAACAACCCCAAGAGCGACTTACTGAATTCATTTAAATGATTTACTATGGGGAAATTACGCTTTGTCATCTTTTTAATAGGGTTTTCATCTACATTCAATAGTACGGCACAAGACATGAACCCCGATGTTTTAAACCAATTGATCACCCAAGTTTCAGATACGGTGCAAACTAACGGTAATACATTACGATTTTTATACAAAGAAAGACCCCTGATCTGTATTTATGATGAAAATGCCAACCGTATGCGCATTATCACACCTATTATCGAAACAAAAAATCTTGAAGAAGAACAGCTATTGAATATGTTGGTCGCAAATTTTCATTCGGCATTGGATGTAAAATACGCTCTGAGCGATGAGATTATATGGTCGGTTTTTATACACCCGTTAAAAGAACTTTCAGAACATCAAGTTTTAGATGCCATAGATCAGGTATATGCGGCAAGTGCGACCTTTGGCACTACCTATTCAAGTACGGACTTGGTTTTTCCAGGAAATACAAAGAAAAAAGACGAACCCCGAACCAAAAAATTAATAGAGCGGTTTAAGCCTTAGGTATATTTCTAGATTTTATTTCTTAGATAAGAACACAAGAACACGTTCAAACTAAATTCAAGGTTGCGAATTTAGCAACCTACCTCAGGGGTTTTTACCAACCACCCCATCATAAAAAATTTTATACCCCTTAAAATCGGCCTCTTTATCGTCTGTTGTAAACTGTGGTTCTGCGATCTTGATCTGCTTTTTGCCATAATCAAAGGCGATCAGCACAATGGGTACCTGTGCGGCTTTGGCGATATAGTAAAAGCCCGTTTTCCATTTGTCCACTTTTTTTCGAGTGCCTTCTGGGGCAATGGTCAACCGAAAAATTTTGCGCTCTTGAAAAATATTAGCTATTGCCGTTACGGTATCGTTACTTTTTGAACGATCAATAGGTGCACCGCCCGTAGCCTTAAAAAACCAACCGAAAGGTGGTTTGAACAGGCTCTTTTTTGCAATATAATTGATTTCTTGCTTCCAGATTCTGCGTATCAAAAGACCCATAAAGAAATCGGCATTACTGGTATGGGGTACAACAATGATTACAAATTTGTCTAAATGACCGGGGAAATCTCCAACAAACTTCCATCCCATTAGCTTAAAGTAGATAAATTTTGCTAGGGTGTGCATGAAGAGTTATTGATTATTATAAAAAATAAATTGAAAAAAATTCAAATCCTTATCTTAGAAGAACAAAATAGGCAATTACTATCTAGAGCATCCGTTTTGCACCGATTATATTTTTTCGTAGATCGACCTTAGTTTTTCAGGGGTGATACTATCGCGCCAATTCTTGCCTATGGCATTCTCCCATAAGGGTTCCATACCCATAGCAACGACTATCATGGTATCATAGTCGCTATCACTAAGATTGGCACATATACCTTTGGGCAATACTATACCGTGTCGTTCTTTCATCCTATTAAAAAGGACTACCCCTTCAGGGTAAAATTCTGCCAAATGCTGAAATACCAAACAATTACCTATACCATGTTTTACACCTAAAAGAAAAGAAAGTCCGTAGCTCATAGCATGCGCTACGCCAACTTGTGAATAGGCTATGCTCATACCACCATGCCAAGAGGCCATCATCAGTTTATCTCTTGATTCAGAAGGCGTAAGATCGCCTAAGTATACTTCTTTACAAAGCTCAAGGGCATTTTTACCATAGCTCTGACTAAAGGCATTAAGATACGTACCATTTAGTGATTCGATACAATGTATGAAACAGTCCATTCCCGTATAAAACCACTGTTCTTTTGAAACCCCTTGAGTAAGGTTGGGGTCGAGAATTATTTGATTAAAGGTGGTATAGTCTGAATTGATGCCTAATTTGCGATCTGGACCTAACAATACTGCTGTACGAGAAACCTCGGCACCCGTGCCGCTAATGGTAGGAATACCTACATGGTAAATAGAAGCCTTCTGAACAAGATCCCAGCCTTGATAATTGGCTGCCCCTCCTTTATTGGTCAGTACTATTGACACTGCCTTAGAGAGGTCCAACAAGGTGCCGCCCCCAATACCTACAATACCCGAAGGTAGTTCATTGAAATCTTCTAAAATTCGTTCTACCAAAACATCTACTTGATTGGTTTTTGGTTCTTCATCAGCGGAAACGAATATAACCAGGTCATTGAATATCAACGGAATTCTTTTCACCAAGTCAGTACCTTCAAAAACATCATCAACTAAAAATATAAACGGAGCATCGGCATGCTTTCTATTGGGCATTAATATTTCACCTAGTTGATCAAAACTATTCTTACCGAAGACTACTTTAGCAACCAAAGGAAAGTTGCGATACGACGCATTAATAATTTCAGGAACCTCTTTTACTTCAAAATCTCTATTCATATATTTTTAGGCTACAAATATTTTAAAATATCTGTTAATTTATTTATTTTCAGATAATTACTGTCAATATCTTCAAGTTTCACTTCTTCATGTTGCCAAGTGGTATGAAAAGGGATATGCACCGCTTTCGCCCCAATATTCACCAAAGGTAATACATCTGATTTTAGCGAATTTCCGATCATTAAAAACTCTTTTACGTCTATCTCTAAGTGATCTAGCAAATTTAAATAGTTTTCTTCTTTCTTATCACTCAAAACCTCAACATGATGAAAATATTCGGTCAAACCAGATCGTGCTATCTTTCGTTCTTGATCCAATAGGTCTCCTTTGGTCAGCACTATCAAACGATAATCGCCGCTCAACTTGTCAAGAACTTCCTTTACGCCCTCCAATAACTCGACCGGATGCGTTATCATTCTTTTACCTAGATTCAAAATATCGACAAACGTTGCTTGCGGAATCGTATTATTTGATATTTCAATCGCAGATTCAATCATAGAGAGCATAAAACCCTTGATACCATAGCCATAGATCTCTAAATTCTTCATCTCCATTTTAAACAACTCTTGATCGATCTTGTTTTTGGTCTCATAACCATCAAGAAGACTAGCGAACTCTTCCTCGGCCTCTCTAAAATAGGTCTCGTTCACCCAAAGCGTATCATCGGCATCGAAACCTACAACCTTAATGTTCGTATAATCTACCTCCATGCCGCTTGTGCTCTTTTTAGATCCTCAGGGGTATCGATTTCTATACCACTTACAGTGGTCTCTACCATTTTGATCTTCTTGCCATACTCCAAATATCGTATGGCCTCTATTTTCTCGGTAGCCTCCAAAGTGAGCATGGGCAAACGCTGAAAGGCCATCAAAGCACTTTTGCGAAATGCATAAATACCCTTGTGCTTGTAATAGGTACTTTCTATATCGGTAGCCCTTGGATAGGGAATTGGAGATCGTGAAAAATACAAAGCGAAATTTCTATTGTCAACAATTACCTTTACCGTATTGGGATTCTCGATTTCCTCAGAATCGGTGATTTCGACCATCAGCGATGCCAGATCTATTTCCCCTTCGTTATCTCCCTTAAAAACCTCAAGTAAGGCGGCTAGACTCTCTCTATCCGTAAAGGGCTCATCACCTTGCACATTTACGATAATATCGACATTCATGTCAGCAACCGCCTCTGCGATCCTGTCACTACCGCACTCATGTTCTTTTTTACTCATTATCGCTCTCCCACCAGCAGTTGTAATGACCTCAAAAATCACTTGACTATCAGTAACCACATATACCTCATCGAACAATTCTGTTCGCTTCGCAGCTTCATAGGTGCGTAAAATAACAGGCTTGCCCGAAAGATCCTGCATTAATTTTGCAGGAAATCTAGAAGCCGCATACCGTGCAGGTATCATAGCGATTATCTTCACTTTTAATTGTTTTTTTGGAGACTATGTTCGCGCCCTTGGTCTCAATTTTCTATATATCCTAAAAATAACGAACAATATGATGATGACCAGCACTACGGCCAAAAACGGGGCGAATATCGACGCCGTTGTTACTGCCACTGCCGTAGCTGTTTCAACGGTTGCCACTACCGGGTTGGCCAAACCTGCCGTTGTCGCTGTTGAGGCAAGCCTACTTGCTGCCCCAGCCCCTTTTATGGCCGTTGCGGTACCTCCACCTGCTATTATCGCCAAAGACCAAGTGACCACGGGATCCAGACCAGCGACCGTAGAGACCATTACCGCAGTGCCCGCAATTGCTGCGAGCGGCACGGCCATACTATCCAGCACATTATCTACCCAGGGTATAAAATAAGCGAATATCTCTACTACAGTGGCGACGCCCAAAGTTATGAGGGCTGCAACGCTACCGATCCATTGCCAGCTATCGTTGAGCTCCCAAACGTTGAAGTAAGCGGCCAAACTCAGTGCGAATAGGGGCAAAAACACCCTAAACCCTACTGAGGCCGCTAAACCGAGGCCAAGAAATAAACTAATTACCGTTTCAGAAGTCATTTGTCGTTAAATTTAAAATGCACCTATATTTTATTTTATAATCTAAATCCGTTCATTCAACTCGTTTCCAATCTCCTACCCGAGTTATTTGCATCAACGAATTTAACTTATTCCTCCCCAAGAAAAAAATCGTTCTTAAAACCAATGAGGTAGAGTTGCTTT
>CAZEUV010000019.1:32309-35840 GCA_964515285.1 uncultured Maribacter sp.
TTATTCCTCCCCAAGAAAAAAATCGTTCTTAAAACCAATGAGGTAGAGTTGCTTTTTAGCTCGGGTTACCGCAGTGTACAACCACCGCAGATATTCTTTGTCTACCCCATTGGGCAAATAGGGCTGTTCTATAAAAACAGTATTCCATTGACCACCTTGTGATTTATGGCAAGTGATTGCATATGAGAATTTTACTTGCAAAGAATTGAAGTATTTGTTCCCCTTTACACCAAGAAATTTTTTGTATTTGGATGTTTCATTCCCATAGTCTTCCATCACATTTTGATACAGTCTATTGCCATCTTCGTATGATAGTGAAGGGGTGACCGCTTGAATGGTATCAAGAAGCAAAACGGTTTCAAATGGCCTTTGATCGGGGTAATCGACCATCTGTACCTTGACCTCGGCAAACTTGAAGGAATAAAGCTCTTTGATGGCAAAAATTTCGAGCACCTCTATAATATCGCCATTAGCGATAAAGCCCGCCTCTGATTTGGCATCCAACCAAAAATAATTGTTTTTTACCACCATCATAAAATCGCCAACCGCCAACTCGTTCTCTAAAAACAGAATTCGGTTGCGTATGTTTTCATTATAAAGATTCGCCCTTTTGTTCGAGCGAACGATAAAAGCGGTCTCCTCCTTTCCGTTTTCCGAATAGGAAGAATCTATCGCTTCTTGAATTTCATACCCATCGGTCAAGCGAACGATATCTTTGAACGGGTCTACATCAAACCTAAAGGTATCGAAAAAATCATCTTGTATTTGCTCTCGCAGCATCGTGGCATTCATCAAAATTCCTGAATCCTCGGCCTGTCTTACAACCTCGTCGAGTTCAAGTCGTGTTACCTCTTTGTTATAGTTCAACGCAATCTTGTCAGCATCTAAAGCAGGACTCAAATTAAGGTGTACCGGTGGCAATTGGGCAGTATCGCCAATTAGAATCAATTTACAGTTATGGCCCGAATAGATGAACATCAATAGATCGTCTAGCAAAGAGCCGTTTTCGAACAATTTGGAGTCCGATGGGGTATCGGGTATCATAGAGGCCTCATCGACGATAAAAATAGTATCTCGGTGTTTGTTGGGCGCCAGTACAAACTGCACTCCGCCCCCACTTTGCTTTTTCGGAAAATATATTTTTCTATGAATGGTATAGGCCTGCGTTTTCGAATAGTTCGCCATTACCTTGGCGGCCCTACCCGTAGGTGCCATAAGAACCGATTTCATAGTGGTTTTCCACAAGCTATTGACCAAGGTGCCCACTATGGTGGTTTTGCCCGTTCCGGCGAAACCTTTTAACAGAAAAACAATATCTTTTTCCTTGGATAAAATAAAATTGGATAGCATTTGCAATGCAACAGATTGCTTCAAAGTGGGCTCATGAGGGAATTTTTCCTTCAAAATAGTATAAAAAGCGGTCTCTGTAAGGAATTCCATAGGTTTTCAAAGATAAACATGATTTTTAGCAGAAAAGCTTTTACGATTGAAAAAAAAATGTAAATTTGTCTTAACCACTAAATTTAATTAACACGAAACGAAATGAAGACAGGAATACAAATTCTACTTTGGATCCTTTGCGCTGGGTTGGCTTACCTAATTTATCAATCGGTTACGGGCCCTATTGCGTTCCAGAAAGTAAAAGAGGAACGATTTTCAAAAGTGATCTCTAGCCTAAAAGATATAAGACAGTCACAAGAAGCGCATAAAACCGTTAAGGGCAAGTACGCAAAAGATTTTAAAAGCTTGATTGCCTTTATCGATAAGGACCAATATACCATTACACAACAAAAAGATTCTTCATTTGTCAGGTTCGACAAATCGTTTGGTATTGATATGCCCGTAGATACGGTCATAATCGATACACTTGGTTTTGTATCTGTCAAAGATTCTCTATTTAAGAAAGACGATCGTTATAAAAGTATGATGAACGTACCTGGTGCCTTGGGCGGCGAGAAATTTGAAATGAAGGCCGATATCATTAGTAAAGGGGCATATCAAGCATCTGTTTACGAAGTAAAGGTTGAGAAAAATGCCATTTTAGGTGACCAGCCGAAAGATCTTCTAGAGCGTGAAAATACACATAACAGTGTTGAAGAGGTCAATGGTAAATATATATCAGTAGGTTCTTTGACCCAAGTAAGCACAACTGGAAACTGGCCACCGGTATATGACAGAAAAAACTAGCGATACTGCTGTAAATAAAATCGCAAAAGAGTTCAATAAACTGTCCATTCAAGTTAGCTTGAATGGACTTTCTTTTTGTATTCTCGATACGGTGGGCAATACCATACTCGATTCTGAGAGAATCGTTTTTGAAAAAGAACGTACACCCTATGGCCTGCACAAGGGGCTGGTCGCCCTTTTCAAAAAGCACGGCCTCACAAAAAAGAAATTTTCAGAGGTCATCGTTGTACATCGAAACAATTTGTTCAGTTTGGTTCCGAAATCATTGTTCGATGTTGATGAATTGGCCAATTACCTAAAGTTCAATACCAAGATGTTGGCCAATGACCATATTGCCTATGATGAGCTTGAACACAATGATATGGTAAATGTGTACGTGCCATTTGTGAACATCAACAACTATATCTACGAACTGTTCGGTGAATTCACCTTCAAACATAACGGTACGGTAATGATCGAGTCACTTTTAAACGGTAAAAACACCACCAAAGAACCTATTTGCTATGTATATGTTGCGGACCAACAAATGGATGTCACCGTTATCGCACAAAAAAAAATAACGCTCTTCAACAGCTTTGATTACACCACAAAAGAAGATTTTATCTATTACCTGCTCTTTACCCTTGAACAATTGAATTTAGATACCGAAACGGTTATTCTAAAAATGTTCGGAGAAATCGAAGAGGGTGATGATATCTATAACATCTGCTATCAATACGTAAAGCATATATCGATATTTATACCTTCGGTTTCCTCCCTTCCGGTAGATTTGGGCAAGGAATCTATAGATTTTACGGTCTTAAGCTCCTTATAATGCGTATTATTTCAGGAAAACATAAAAGTCGGCGCATTAACGCACCCAAGAACCTACCCGTGCGGCCCACAACCGATATGGCCAAAGAGTCTCTTTTCAATATCTTGAACAACCAATACTATTTTGACGAGGTCTCGATTCTGGACCTTTTCGCAGGTACCGGAAACATCAGCTACGAATTTGGCTCTAGGGGGTCTCAACAAATTACAGCGGTAGATGCCGATTTTGGTTGCGTACGATTTATTGATAAAATCACCAAAGAACTTGAATTAAACATCACGGCCCTTAAGTCAGATGTATTTGCCTATCTTGAAAAAACCACGCTTAAAAACGACCTGATCTTTGCCGACCCACCTTATAGTATGCCCCTAGAGCGTTTTGAGCGAATTAGCGAATTGGTGTTCAAAAACGAATTGCTACTAAAAGACGGTACACTGATTATAGAGCATGCCAAACAAATGGATTTGTCACATCTAGAACATTTCACAAATCAACGTAAGTACGGCGGCAGTGTTTTTAGTTTTTTTGAG
>CAZEUV010000020.1:0-35704 GCA_964515285.1 uncultured Maribacter sp.
AGCGTTACAAACAACTGATCAAAGATTGCCGTGATGAGGCCATAACTTTTGGCATACCGGTATACATTTATGATAGTATAACCTACGGGACCGAGGTGCAGTTGGTAGAAATCGTCAACGCTTATGAAAATGGTGAAATGGATGTAACCTGTGTCGCACGTCAGGTTTTTAAGGTGATTACTTTTGATAACGGAATGGACGGTAAGTTATATGCTGGTGGCGAAGTACGGTTTTTAGACAATGTAAACGATGCCAACGAAAGAACAAAAAAAGAAGTATTAGGTCTGCTGGAAGAATTGTACGGCCTTATGACAGTGCCTTTTACCCCCGTTGCTTTAGAGAAATTCAATAGTTACGTTCTCGCCCATAAAATGGGACTCTCTTTTGAGCAGGAATTTGAATTGTTGCAACTGCCCAAAGAAAGTGAACGGCTATCATTTATAAAGAATCATTTGATGATCACCATTTCGGTCTTGCAAGAGGTAGATAGAACCAAACGGACCATAAAGCTCAACGGCGATTTTAAAAATTTCGACCCTTTGGATTTTGAAGGGTTTCATATATGATAATTTGTTGAATTTAGGGGTGTCCTAAAAAGGAGAAGGCTATATTTTTAGGGAAGGCTACAAACCGATTGCTAAGATTGAGAAAATTGTGAATTGTTTCATATTTGTTATTTTTTAAATTATTGATTACAATTTGATTTATTCTTATTTAGAACATCTGTTTTGATGTAATCGTTTTTCAAAACGGGTTTCCATTCAAAATCATTAATTTCCGTTACTGAAAAATTATCTTCAGGATTAGTTGATAATAACATATTTGAAAAATTATCTTCCATTTTTTTGAGTTTATCTAAATCACAAGCAGGCAATTCTCCTTTAACGGCTTTTATTCCAAGTTCGTTTATTTCCGATGGTTTTACCCCTTTATTTAAGTTAACCAATACTGTTTTTTTGTTGTCTTTTCGTTGGATAATGTAAAATCCATTTTCAATAGAATTATCTACATAAAATGAATTAAATTGATAACGACCACCTGAAATATAAATAGCAACATCTGTTAAACAAGGCGAACTTTTACTTACAATTCTTGTATTAGTTCGGTCAATAATTCCGTTTGTATAAAGAATATCAAGTCCTTCTTTGATACCTAAAAACCCAACAACTAAACCATCACATAAATGTCCGTGAAAATTTTCTAAATCATTTAATGATAACTCGTGTTCTAATGTTAATCTACCTTTTGAAAAATCAGTATCAATCACTTTTAGAGTAGGTGAATTATCTTCAGTACTTATTTCAGTTTGGTGTTTAATTTCTGCTTTGTCTTGCTTTTTTTGTTGAGAACATGCAGTTATAAAAAGTCCAATTATTGATATGTAAATTAAATATTTCATAAAATAATATTAAATAAATGACCTGAAATACTAAAACAAAGTGTAACCACACCAAATAAAATTCCAATGAGTTTAAAGGACATAACTTTTTTTAATAGCATTACTAACTCCAAATTATTGGTTCTACTCTTATCATTCAATTCTTTTGTTCCGTCTTTGAGTGATATTCCGTTGTTATAAAATTGTTTTCCGATTTGGTATGACTTTTCTACCATTTCACTAGTTATTTTTCCCATATATTATTGAATTTTTAGATTTTTTTTGCATTACTGGTAATGGTCGGGGGTTTAAGGTCCGTAGGTACGCGCCCTCCACGTACTGCCCTTTGGCTGTGAACCTATGGGCTTTAAAACCTTGTTGGGGAACGGTCTCCAAAGTTAATTAACCGAATCGGCAAATACAAGATGGTCTTTTCGGTGCGCTGCTACCCCCTTCTTTTTAGCATATAGTGCGAAGCGAAAGACCTGAATCAAAGCAACCCCCTAGCTTTGATCTCTAAATATTTGTTGATGGTATTTATGGTCAAATTCTCGGGTTTGGTCAAAATGGTCTGTATACCGTATTGCTGTAACTCTTTTTGCATAAGGCGTTTTTCGAGAGAGAATTTCTCGGCAATGGTCTTGTGGTAGATGGCCTGTAGGTCTTCGGCATCAGTGGCGATGAGTTCTTCAAGTTCGGTATTCTCGAAAAAAACAACGACCAATACATGTTTTTTGGCAATCGCCAACAAAAACGGAAGCTGTCGTCTCATGGCCGAAATATGCTCAAAGTTGGTGTAGAGCAATAACAAGCTACGATGGTTTATTTTTCGTTTTATATGGGCATAGAGCATTCCGAAATCGGCATCGGTAAACTCCGTTGTAATGTTATACAGTTTTTCTAGAATGGTGTTCAAATGGGTCAATTTCTGTACAGCGGGCACAAAGGTCTCTATGTTCTTTGAAAAGGCCACCATGCCCGTTTTATCGTTCCGTTTCAATGCCACGTTAGAAAATGCCAGGGTTGAATTGATGGCGTAGTCTAATAGTTTTAATCCGTTAAAGGGCATTTTCATGACACGGCCCGTATCAATGATCGAATAAATGGGCTGTGATTTTTCATCTTGGTATTGATTGACCATCAGGTGGTCGTTCTTGGCGGTAGCTTTCCAATTTATGGTTCTAAAATCATCGCCCGGTACGTATTCCTTGATCTGTTCAAACTCTTGTGTATGCCCTATACGCCTTATTTTCTTTAACCCGAACTGGGTAAGCTTATTGCTGATGGCCAAAAAATCATATTGCTGCATTTGCATGATACTGGGGTATACGGGTACCATTTGGTCTTTTTTAAAAACAAATTTACGTTTGATGATCTTTAAGCTTGATGAGGCAAAAACAATGAGGTTGCCAAAAATATATTCGCCTCGTTCTACGGGGCGAACCTTATATTCATAGGTTTTTTTTTCGTTTTTCATTAGGCTGGCACTGTACTCGAAATCGCGCTTTTGAAATTGTACGGGCAGCTCATCGATCATAGTGATGTGCGTTTTGAAAGAGTATCGAGATGTATACGTAAAACGAATAGGGTTAAAATCGCTGTTCGATAATTTTTTGGGCAGTTCACGCTGGGCTTCAATATCCATATTGGTTGCATACAACAAATAGATATCGAAGAAAAACAGGCCGATCAGCAAAATGGTCAAGAGCCATGTAACGGGGTAGAGTAGGGGTACCCAGTACGATATGACAAAACAGGCCGCCAGTATGGCGATATACCTGAAAAATGTGTTGTGTATGTAGAAGGATCTTAAAAACTGCATGGGATTTGTCTTGGTAGCGTCTATCTTGGTAGGGTCTATCTTGGTATTTCGACCGATTCGGTAATCATATGTACCACGCTCTCTGTGGTCATACCTTCCATTTCACGTTCTGGGGTGAGTATCACCCTATGGTTCAGTACCGGCACCAAGGCCCTTTTAACATCTTCTGGTATTACAAAATCACGACCGGAAATTGCGGCAAAGGCCTTGGCGGCATTTAAGGTGGCGATCGATGCCCTTGGTGATCCGCCCAAATAGAGGTGCGGGTGGTTTCTTGTTTTGGTAATGATATCGGCGATATATTTGATTATTTTCTCTTCTACCACCACTTCTTGGATCTTTGATTTAAAATCGGCCAATTGCTTTGGTGCTATGACATCGGTAACAAGGGTTTGGGGTTCAGAGCCTTTACGTTCATGATGGGTTTGTATGATCTGCACTTCTTCTTCTAAAGAAGGGTAATCTACTTTTATCTTGAAAAGAAAACGATCTAGCTGTGCTTCTGGTAAGGCGTAAGTGCCTTCTTGGTCTATGGGGTTTTGGGTGGCGAGAACCATAAAGGGTGTGTCCATTTTATAGGTAGTGCCGTCCATGGTCACTTGGCGTTCCTCCATAGTTTCGAACATGGCGGCCTGTGTTTTTGCAGGGGCTCGGTTGATCTCATCGATCAAGATGATATTTGAAAAGATAGGCCCTTTTTTAAACTCGAACTCGGTTGTTTTTACATTGAAGATAGAGGTACCCAAAATATCGCTCGGCATTAGATCTGGTGTGAACTGTATTCGACTGAAACCGGTCTTCAAGGTCTTGGCAAAAAGTTTGGCGGTAATGGTCTTGGCGATACCCGGCACACCCTCAATGAGCACATGCCCATCTACCAATAGGGCAACGATCAACAGATCGATAAAGTTATGTTGACCAACGATGACCTTGCCCAATTCGGTCTTAATTTCATTGACCTTGTTTTTTAATTCTTCAAGGGGGATGCGGTTATCAAAATTTAGGTCGTTGGTGTTCTGTTCGTTATTTTCCATCGGCTTTGTGTTTAAATTTTTCAATTAAGGTATTCAATTTTTTAAGCTCAGTATCACTTACTTGAACTTGTTTTTGTAGCTGCTCAAAATACGAGAACATACGTTTTATTTCTTTAATATCATGCGAACTTCGAGAAGCTAGGTTTTTATAAAAATTTTCATCATGCTTTATAGAATCCATATAAAAATGAGAACGTATGTATTCTAAAAACTGCGCTATTTTATGTTCGGCAATCGGTTTTTGCTGTCCTTTTTCATAGTACATATCAGCTATGGTGCGGGTAAAGGCCAGCGTTTGGTTTTTCAGCGGTACGACCACGGGTATGGCACGTTGCTTCCGTTTTCCTTCAAAAACGACATAGAGCAGTGCGCCGATCAAGGTAATGTAATAGGCCCATTTCAATTCTTTGGTATTCAAAAATATATACATGGGCGAGGTGTAAAAGGTCTTGCCTGATTTGTGATGGTTATCTATATAAATAGGGCGTGTACCATCAATATACGATAAGAGCCCTGCCGTATATTCTTTATTATTATCTTTTAGGATAAAGTAATTGGTAAAGGCCTTCGGAAAGGTGGATAGAATGATCTTGCCCTCACCAAAATCTTGCTCGATTACGTTAAAGTGTTCTTCTTCAATGGCCTGGTTCTCAGAATAATTATCGACCAGCCCGATTACGGTGGTATTCAATGTGTCAATGGCATTAAAAAACCGTGCACGTGAATCTTTCTCAAAAATCAGGGGAGCTTCCGTTTTTAGGGCTGGGTTGACCAATTGGTACAACTGACTTGTTTCTTCGCCAAAATCAGCATATAAACTAGAGGTAGTGAGATTCAAGGTGTCTAACAGGCGTTCCTCAAAATTTTCAGAGGCGATAAATAGGGTATTCCCTTTGGCCGTCCAATTCAAGAGTACATCTAATTCGGCTTCTTCAAAGTTGATGTTTCCGTTTACCAATACATAGGTGCCCGAGGCCTCATTATCTTTATTTAAAAACGTATAAGGCGGTATGGTCATTTGTTCTATATTCCCCTCAAAAAGAGTATTCATCAAATCATTGAGTACATAAGTGCCATAGGGTATTTTGTGCTGGGCAACATACGAGGGAAACCAATTGAGCTCTTTTGGCTTGTTGTACTGCGCCAACATGATGAGGGCAATGGCAATGACCGCAATGACGATATATATCTTGCCCTTCTTATCCATTTTGCAGTGTTTTTTGTAACTGTGAGAAGGTGGTCTCGGCCATTCGGTATTTTGATTCGTCAATGTCAAAGTTGCCGTACCATATATAATCGTACAAGTGGGTGATTTTGGTAAATGGGCGTTTGAGTTCGCTATTTTTTAGTTCATTGAGGTAATCGTCATTGGTTTTTTGCATTTCCCATTTGATGATCTCCCTGTCGCTCATTAATTTTAAGATATGCAGATAGTAATATCTAATTGCCAGTCTGTAGTTCTTATCCGCCAAGGCTTTTTGGATCAACTGTTGAATATTCTCGTTTTTGATAATATGCTCTTCTTCTGAGAGCGAGACGAGGGCATCGTTTGTTCTACTGTGTATCAAGGCCCGCGAATTGATATTCAAAAAAAACCGGATCAATACGAAAATAAGAAGGGCAAGGAGGATATAGGGAATCAGCCGAAAGAAAATAGACAGCATACCAGCAGCTTCCTCTACCCCAAAGAGCCACTCGAAGAACCTTTGAAGTAGATTGCCCAGCCATGTTTTAAAATCTTGCCACCAGCCGATCTCAGATGTTGTGATTTCATAATCGAACTTGGGGTCATTGCGATATTCTTGAAGGTCTCCATCGGTGATTTTCTTTACCTCAATAGGTGCGGTATCATATTTTACCGTTGTGGAGTCTTGTTGCCCCGTAATTGAAAAAACGGACAACCCACAAAAGAAAAAGAAAAGAATATTTTTAAACATGTATTTACCGATTCATATAACGGAGGTTGTACTGAGCTCAAGACGAGCTCAGTAAACAGTATTCAAAGCTATTTCAAATTTAGTGCTCTTTTTTTCTTTCCCCATGCAATTACTTTCACTCCTTTTGAATATTGAATTTTGTCTGGTTCACTTTTAATCAATTCTTTGAATCTTGGGTAGTCAAAATGCAAATGTTTTAGTTCAATTTTATTAACGGGCCATTCTAAATGGTGTATTTCATACGTATTGATTGAATTTTCAGTTTCTTGAAAAAGAGCGTATCGTTCAGTCAACCAGTGATCCAAAGGGCTTTTATCGTTCACGACCTCCGCAATTGAAAATTCAATATCAAGTTTGTCATTAAATTCAGTATTGTATGATCGGTAATGGTTGTTGCTTCTTTTGATTTTTGAATATCGATAAGGTAGATCTGAAATTGCTTTGGCCAATTTACATGACAAACTTGTTCCGCCTTCAATGCTTAAGAAATAAACTCCGGCTTTGTTGTTTGATTTGACATAGGTTCGAATATTTATTTCATCAAAATCAGAAATCGGCGCAAACGAAGGTAAATTTTTCGGTCTGATTTTTTCCATTGTAAAAGCGACAAGAGAAACCCAAGGCTTTTCTTCATACAGGTCGATTTCAAGCTCTTCGGGAACAAATTTCATCAACGTACTTAAATCAACTTGCCAATGAAGAAATACGGCATTGTTCCATTCTTGGTAAAACTTCCAATTTTCGGCAGGTAGTTTCCATGGTCTGTGTTCTATTGTACTTAGTATTTCTTTTATTGTCATTTGGCATTTGCTACTCAAATTTATTGATCTTCAGGCCCTTTCCCTAAGTTTTGAATACGGTCAAAGGTCGATGTTTCTTCTTCTGGTTTTTCACCTAGATCCTGAATGCGTTCGTAGGTACCCGTGAAATTCTTTTTCTCGTTTAGGTTGAAGTAGATCAGCGCACTCGCTACTAATGAAATAATACTCAGAAAAAATTGGGCCAATAAACTTATAATGCCCAGTATGATCGCAATAGGGTCGAAGAGGTTTCCCGTAAAATCGGTTGCATCCATTTCACCTGATAAAATACCCAATTTCATATAGGTATAAATGGTACTCGGCATTGAAAAGGCATAGCTGGCTATCGTAACGATGATCCCTACAATGAAAAGTGTGGCGAAGGTCATCCACCATTCATCTTTTACCAACCCAAAACTATCGCTATATGCTTCTGAAGCTCCCTTTTGCCTAAAGACCATGATACTGAACGAAAGTGCCAATGGCACATAAAGATAGATACCCGGTACGAGGCAGAACATAAACCCAATACCCACACTAAGCCCGACCAAGAAGGCAAGCCCTACAAATTTCCAAAAAGAGCCGTAGACATTTTTTTTGATGGTGTCGAAATCTATATTCCCTTTTAAATCAGTGTACGACTTAATATAGAAAAGAGTGGTCGCCTGGGCCATTACATAGGCGGCAATGATCGAGATAAAAAATACTCCTACTGCCAATATGGTGAGAATAGCACCCATTGGCGAATCTAAATTATCACCGGTAAAATTTATAAGATCCCCGATCGAGTACATATAAAAGCCATAGCTAATGGCCATTACCGCCAAATAGGGGCCGACTATTTTTAAGAATACATTGAAAAAGGGTTTGAATTGTGAACGTAGAAAGGCAAAGGTATCTGATAGAATATCGCCCAATTCTCGCTTTTTTTTGAATTCTATAAAATCGGTATTCATACGGCTTTGTTTTTTTTATGAAGTTGGTACGGATATATAACGTAGTAAAATAGAATTAGTGCGAAAGATGAAAGAATAATTAGAACCGCCAACCAGTCGGGCATTTCGGTATGCCGGGTCACAAAGCCCTCTAAAAAACCGGCGATGATAAAAAAGGGAACGGTACTCAGCATGATCTTGAGTCCGCTTACCACACCTCTTTTAAAAGATTCAAGTCGGGTATAGGTGCCAGGAAACAATATGCCATTTGCCAATACCAGACCTGCACAGCCAGCGATAATAATAACCGATATCTCTATGGCACCATGGATCCATATTGTTCGAACAGATTCCCATAAAACCCCTTTGTCATAAAAAAAGTACTGAAAACTGCCCAGCATGATGCCATTTCTCAGCATGATGTACAGCGTGCCAATGCCCAATAAGATACCATAGGCGAAGGCCATAAGCGCAACGGTGATATTATTGATGGTAATGCCCAAGAACATATTGAATTCGCCCTGCTGTTTGTAAACGGCCATGGGATCGCCATTTTCAATATTCTCTAAGGTCATGTTCACATAGCCATCACCCAAGATCGAGCGTACAAAATCACCTTCGTTGGCAGCCGAAAAAGCACCCACGGCCGTAAAAAAGGCAAATACCAAAAATGCGACGACGAGTTCTCGGCGATGTTGATAGAACATGGCGGGAAATTCCGTCTTCCAAAAACCGATAATCCTGTTTTTAGACTCCTTTTTGGTCTTGTATATTTGCCGATGGGCCTGTGAGGCCAATGAATTTAGGTAGAACTCTGTATTGCTGCCACCATAAAATGTTTTGGCGTAACTGAGGTGATCGGTGATTTCTATGTAGAGATCGGACAATACGTCAGGGGCTATCTCCGTTTTCTTTGACAATGCGCTTTCAAAAGTGGCCCATTTGTCTTTATTTTGCTTTACGAAGGCAGCTTCTCGCATAAATTATTAAGGTTGGCAGCTCGACCGTAAGAATTTTATAACGGCCGCTATTCAAAGGAACTAAAATTATGGAACAATTTCAAATAGAAACTGCCCAAAATATAAGTATCGGTCAAAATACTGCTCATTTAGGCGAGCGTATGCTGGCCTATATCATCGATAGTTTTATAATATTGGTATATATCGTACTCATGTTTTGGCTGTTGTTTTCGTTGGATATCGATTTTGGTGATATGTGGGCCTTGTATATGGTGATGAACCTGCCCGCTTTTCTGTACTACGTTTTGTTGGAAACCTTTATGAACGGCAAGACCATTGGTAAAAGTATGATGCATATTCGTGTCGTGAAACTGGATGGCTCAAAGCCTAATTTCTCAAGTTATTTTATACGGTGGATATTGCGAATAGTCGATGTCGTACTATCTTCGGGTGGGGTGGCGGTTTTGACCATACTCTTAAGGGGGCATGGGCAACGTGTGGGCGATATCGCCGCAGGTACCACCGTTATCAGCGAAAAGAAAAGGGTTTCGTTGAAAGATACCTTACTTCGTGAACTACCTGAGGGGTATGTGCCCGTATTTCCGCAGGTGACCGTTTTTAAAGATCGAGAGATGCAGACCATTAAAGAACTTTTTGATGCTGCCAAGCGAAATGGGGATCATAATGTGATTTTATCGCTTAATAATCAAATAATGAAGGTAACAGAAATCAATACAACAATGAAACCAGTCGATTTTGTGGATGTTGTTATTAAGGATTATAATTTTTACACCCAACAACTGTAGCGTATGTTTTACTTGACCATCGATATTTTGGGTACGGTTGCCTTTGCCATTTCCGGCGTTTTAGCGGCTATGGAAAAGAAACTGGATGTTTTCGGAATATTTATTATCGCCTTTGTGACCTCAATTGGTGGGGGTACATTGCGAGACGTACTTATAGGCAATACACCCGTAGTGTGGATGCAGAGTTCAATTTATGTTTTAGTAGTTCTTGCTACCGTTGTCTTTGCAGTGGTCTTTGTAAATCAGCTCAAGTATTTTAGAAAAACCTTATTTCTTTTTGATACCATAGGTATTGGTCTATTTACCATGGTGGGTCTTGAAAAAGGGTTGTCGGTAGGGCTTTTGCCCATAATGTGTATCGCGTTGGGTACCATTACAGCATGTTTTGGTGGGGTGATACGCGATATTCTCTGTAATGAGATTCCCGTGATATTTAGAAAAGAAATATATGCCACGGCATGTATCTTGGGAGGAGTCGGGTATTTCTTGCTTCGCAAACTCCCTTTTGATCCTGCATATGCCTATGTAGGGGCCATTTTGGCCATTATTGTAATTCGCTTATTGGCAGTGAAATTCAAGATTTCCTTACCCAATGTATACCGCTGATATGCTATTCTTTTAATCGAAAATGATTCCCCCAGACTCTGTTTAGGTAGAGGTTTCCGATTCACCTCTCCCTAGAAGAGGTCGAAACTGTCTTTTTGCAGTTTTGGGCGAGGTGAAATACGACCCCGAACAGTCGAGAGACGAAATATCCCAATGGCTTGCCTCGGAGATAGTCGGTTTCAATATTTTTACAATAACCCCAAAACCTACTCAAGAACCTCTACCTTCTCAATATAGATGTTCTGCGAGGGCCAATCACCTTTACCAACGGGTTGCGCATTGATTTTATCTACGACGTTCATACCTTGTATCACTTTTCCGAAAGGGGTGAACCCGCCATCTAAATGATAAGATCCAGGTTTGGTCACTACAATGAAAAACTCATAAGGCGATGCCAATTTGTGCGGATTGTTAACCTCGCTACTGGGCATTGATATGGTGCCTCTATGGTGTTTGTAGCCTTTACGTGTATCTGGCGGTAATAGGTATCTTCCTATTTTTCTTCTTTTAGATGCGGTCTTTTTATCATCGGCATTGCCGCCCTGAATAATGAAACCTTTTACCACACGGTGAAATTGGGTGTCGTCAAAATACCCCTGTCTGGTCAGATAGATGAAATTGGCTTTATGGTAGGGTACATTGTCATAGAGCTGTACGGTAAAATTGCCCATACTCGTGGTAACCTTGACCTTGTTTACTTTCAGTCCTTTTTGATATTCGAAGAAAAACGGAATGGAATTCTCCTCAGTGAGCTTGAATTCTTCCTCAGGTTCTTTTGAAGGTGCCGAGTCTTTTTGTACAGCATCTTTTTGCACTTCCGTTTTTTGGACCGGAGTCTGTTTTTTATTGGACTCTTCTTTGCACCCAACTAAAAATAATAATGTTATTATTGTAAAGAAAGCTATTTTTTTCAACGACATGGATTTTACTTTTTTTGCACAACAGATACCAAAAATAAAAAATCTGCCTTTACCGGGCGAGGCTTCGCACTTTAAAATGACAGGTGAGGTTCGAATAGCGGAAATGCGGGCTAAGAACCCGAAGAGAAAAAATCCTAGAAAAGCGGCCGTAATGGCCTTGTTTTACCCAAACGCCAAGAATTTGACACATCTATTGCTCATCCTCAGAAAAACTTATAAGGGTGTTCATTCGAATCAAATTGCCCTGCCCGGTGGTAAAGTTGAGACTTCAGACGTTGATCTATTGGCTACGGCCTTGAGAGAGACACATGAAGAAGTGGGTGTACGACCAGAGCATATAAGTGTTATCAGGTCATTGAGCGAGGTCTATATACCCCCCAGTAACTTTGAGGTATACCCCTATGTTGGGCTGTACAAAGAGCCTTTGCCTTTTATACTTCAAGAATCAGAGGTGGCATCGCTTCTTGAGGTTTCGTTGATCGATTTTTTGGATGATGCGAATATTTTTGAACAAAACTTATCCACTTCTTATGCAGAAAATATTGATATACCTGCCTTTAAATTAAATGGTTATACGGTTTGGGGCGCAACCGCTATGATGCTCAATGAAATCAAGGAAATGTTGAAACAGGTTTTATGAACGACTTGTTTCGCTAGTTTTCGTAAATTAGCCATCTTATACTATTTCTATGGGCTTGTTCAAGGAAAATCCTTTTGGTCATATTCTGTTTTTAAAAAAATGGCTCATTCGTATATTGGGGGTTCTTACCCACCAAAGATATAAGCGTTTTAATAAGTTGGAAATTGAGGGATCTGATGTTATTCGAAACCTACCTGAATCAAATGTGCTTTTCGTGAGTAACCATCAGACTTATTTTGCCGATGTGGTGGCCATGTTTCATGTGTTCAATGCAAGCTTGAAAGGAAGGGACGATACCATTAAAAATTTGGGATATATATGGCAACCTAAACTGAATATGTACTATATAGCGGCTGCCGAAACCATGAAAAAAAGCCTGTTGACCAAGGTTTTTGCCTATGCGGGGTCAATAAGTGTAGAGCGTACATGGCGATCTGAGGGCAAAGATGTAAAGCGGCAAGTGAAAATGAGCGATATTTCAAGTATCGGAAAAGCACTTGGTGATGGTTGGGTCATTACGTTTCCACAAGGTACGACAACACCATGGAAACCTTTGCGAAAAGGAACCTCGCATATTATTAAAAAATACAAGCCAGTTGTTGTGCCTGTTGTTATCGACGGATTTCGACGCTCTTTCGATAAAAAGGGACTGCGCGTAAAAAAGAAAGGAATTTTGCAATCAATGGTCATTAAAGAACCTTTGGAAATTGATTATGAGAACGAGTCTTTCGAGTCGATTATAGAGAAATTGGAATATGCCATAGAGCAACATCCTTCTTTCTTAAAGGTGATACCAGAAAAAGACCTTCTAGCTTATGAAGAGGAGCATAAGGCACGAAAATGGCGTTCTTAGACTTCCAATCTTTTTAGCTCTTTGTAGTTTTTGTTCAGTTTTCTGAGAAGCCTTCCGTAGAGAAGAAAATATATGCCTCCCATAACCGCGACAACAACTACACTGAAAATAGCGATGATCCAAAGTACTGCGTTTTTTAATTTTTCAGGAGCTATTTCTGCACCTTCAGCGGGAGGAAAAACATCTGTTATATTATCGGTCAAATACACCCCTACGAAGATAAGGGCACAGGCCAAGAACAGAAAAGACAAACCATATATTACATAATATTTGACGGTTTTTCTTGTCTTTATTATTTTTTCCATGAGGTCTTTGGTACTGTCCAAGACCGAAATTTCCTTATACCTTTTATAAAACAAATAGATGAAATATAGTGTAATAGCATAACTTAGTAGCCAAAATATTGTGGCTAGGTCTTTAATACCAAGTTTTTCATAAATATCCATATTTTTTTCTGTCATTCCGGGTATTAGGTATAACAAATGTGGCAATGAAAACTCTAGTACACTTATTATCAAAACCCACTTGACAATAGAAGAAGATTTCTTCCATATCATGGTATGAATTTCACTGTAAGACAATTTAGGAAGCTGTTCTTCTTTTTTTTGCCAATCTTGTTTTAGTAACTCTAGTTCGTCCAACATATCCTTAAGGATTAAGTATGGTTCTTAATTTATTTTTGATACGGCTCATCTTCACCCGTGCATTTACTTCACTTATACCCAAGGTATCTGATATTTCGCTATAGTCTTTGTCTTCCAAATACAAAAAAACCAGTGCCTTGTCAATATCGCCCAATTGTTTGACGGCCTTGTACATCAGTTTTAGTTGCTGTTCTTCGGTCTCATCATATTCATCGGCCTTGATCTTAAAAATAACCGATTCATAATCTTGAGTTTTGATACGTCTCTTTGATTTTCGATAGAGGGTAATCGCCGTATTCAGGGCCACTCTGTACATCCACGTACTGAATTTTGAATCTCCCCTGAATTTGGGGTAGGCCTTCCACAGTTGTATGGTTATTTCTTGAAACAGATCTTTGTGGGAGTCCCTGTCATTGGTATACAGGGTACAGACCTTGTGAACAATATTTTGATTGCTCTCAAGCTCTGATACAAATTGATGTTCCAGTTCTTTGTTCACTGATTAGGTTGGTAGTTGTAACCGATTAGTAGTAGTATCGTTTAATTTGTTACAGTTGGTTTTAAAAAATAATGGGGTACGGGTTCAAGACCATATTCTATTTTTCCTTAAACCAAGATACCTGAAAATAGATTCTAAGATTGGCGTTAATTTCTGTAATCGAGTGCGGGGTCCCTATCGCCCAAAAGCGGAATATATTCAAAATCAACTCCCCTACGTTCAATAAGTTCGGCCTTGGCCTTGGTGATTAGCTCCTTGTTCTTAAAAAGATCAATGGCCGTCAAGGTAAGGGTTTTTGCAGCGACCATCATCCCTTTTTTCCCTATGGTGGTTCCTCCAGCGGCAACTGCTTGCCAACTGTGTGCTGGTGTGCCGGGTACCCAAGTGGCGGCACTCATACCTACTGTGGGCACGGCAAAGCTCACATCGCCCACATCGGTGGATCCATAGGGTCTAGCTTTGGTTTTGTATGGCTGAACGCTTGTGGCAATTTCGACATTAACCTCTTTATAGCCCAAACTGATCGCTATTTTATCTGCAAATTCTTTTTCTTCGGCGGTATAGTCGATACCCCCTATTTTAGAGAGATTATTGTGCATTACTTTTTGTAGAACAAGATTGGGCAATAGTTCATGGGTTCCTCCGATCATTTCATAGTCCATGGTCGTTCCTGTGCCCATCGCTGCACCTTCGGCGGCTTTTATCATACGATCGAAAATGTCGATGACCACATCTCTACTATTGTGCCGGGCATAGTAGTAGACCTCGGCGAAGTCAGGAACTACATTAGGCGCTTTTCCACCATCGGTGATTACATAATGTATTCTGGCCTCTTGGGGTACATGTTCGCGCATCATATTTACCATGACGTTCATGGCCTCGACACCATCAAGGGCAGATCTACCTTTTTCAGGTGCACCAGCGGCATGTGCAGAAACGCCATAAAATCGAAACTTGGCCGATTTATTGGCCAAGGCCGCCCCAGCACTTGCTGCGTTTTGCGAGCCGGGGTGCCAATGCAGGGCAACATCGACATCATTGAAAAGACCTTCTCTGACCATATATACTTTTCCTGAACCGCCTTCTTCTGCAGGCGTACCATAAAAACGGATGGTGCCTTTGGCATTGTTGGCCTTGATCCAATCTTTTGCCGATATGGCGGCTGCGGCCGATGCCGTACCAAACAAATGATGGCCGCAGGCATGGCCCGCTGCTTTTCCAGCCGATTTTTTTTCAGCTACTGCTTGTTGTGATAGTCCAGGTAGAGCGTCATACTCGCCCATTATGGCAATTACGGGTGTGCCGTTACCATATTCGGCAATGAATGCCGTGGGTATGCCAGCAACTCCTTTTTTGATGCTAAACCCTTCATCGGCCAAGGTCTTTTGTAACAATGCAGAACTTTTTTCTTCTTGATAGCCCATTTCGGCCAAATTCCAGATATTTTGGGCTATGGTACTGTAGGCCTCTGTTTTGCTATCTAAATTTTTGATGATGTCCTCAACCTTCTTTTGTGCATTTAGGGCGGCGAAAGAAAGTGAGATAAGAAGAAATGATAGGAATGTATTTTTCATTGGTATACTGCTTTTTTGAGTGCGCTAAATATAGGAAAAAGTATTCTTTTTAGGATTCAATGTCAAAAATCAATCGATAAATCGATGCTTGGTAGGGTTTTAATTCAAATGTACCACTGGTATTGATTACAGCCGTGTCATCATTTGAAATCAAGAGTTCAGCTTTCTTAAAGTTGATTATGTCAATAGTAACAGGTTCTTTCCCTGTTGAAAAACTCAGTAGTACCAAATAACTGCCGTTGTTTAAAGTTCGGGTATAGGCGTAAACTTTTTCACTGGTTTCCAATAGTAGTTTATACGAACCATAGATAAGGGCCTGATGATTCTTTCGAATGCGTACCATTGCCCTGAAATAGTTCAATACCGAATTCTTATCGCTTTCTTGCGAGCTGACATTAATACCTTCTGTATGATTATTATTGACTTTCAGCCATGGTTCTACTTTAGTGAAACCTGAATTTTTAGAAAGATCCCATTGCATGGGCGTTCTGGCATTGTCTCTACTCGTTGTTTTTTCATTTAAGAGAAATGCTTCTAAATCACCTCCGTTTTGCTCAAGGATTTCATAGCGGTTCAAGGTGTTGATGTCTTTATATTCAGAAATGTCACCGAATTTTATATTGGTCATACCTATTTCTTCACCGTAGTAAAAATAGGGTGTACCTCGCATAGAGAGTAGAAATGTTTGTAGCATTGTGGCCGAATTGTGCCAATGTGCTTTAGAATCATTGCCCCATCGACTTACACTTCTAGGAAAGTCATGGTTGTTGAGAAACATTGAGCCCCATCCTTTTTCGGCGAAAACGGTATCCCACTGTGAGTGTACTTTTTTGAACTCGGTTAGCTTCCATGGCGTTTTTCCCATCAAAAAGGTTTCCCCGGGTTCTCGATCCAAGGCCATAAGGTCAAAATGAAAGAACATATTCAGTTCGTCTCTATCTTCATCCACAAAATTCAATGCCTTATCTATTGGTATGCCCGGAGCCTCGCCTACGGTCATAACATCGTATTTGCTCAAAATCGATTTGTTCATTTCTTGCAAATACTCGTGCAGTTTAGGGCCATTGGCGTAAAAAGGTATAAAATCACCATTATAAGATGCGGGCAGTTCAGGAAAATCAGTATCCTTTGAAATAAATGAAATCACATCCATTCGAAAGCCATCGACACCTTTATCGAACCAAAATTGCATCAGGTCATAAATCTCTTGTCTCAATTTCGGATTTTCCCATTTGAGATCGGGCTGTTTTTCAGAAAAGCAATGCAGATAGTAAGCATCTGTTGTCGGATCGTATTTCCAAGCGTTGCTTTCTACATCAAAAAAGCTCCATCTTTTTGGGGGTGTCCCTTTTTCTGCTGGCCACCAGTGGTAATAATCACGATACGGATTATCTCTTGACTTTCGTGATTCTTTAAACCATTCATGCTCATCGCTACTATGATTTACGACCAGATCCATGACCAATTTTAAATCCCTTACCTTTATTTCGACCAATAGTTCATCGAAATCGGACATCGTGCCAAATTCTCGCATAATGCCTCTGTAATCACTGATGTCATACCCGTTATCATCGTTTGGCGATTCATAAACAGGATTTAACCATATGATATCTACACCTAGGCTTTTTATATAGTCCAAACGTCGTATTATACCTTGTAGGTCACCAATTCCATTACCTGTAGTATCTTGAAAACTTCTCGGGTATATTTGATAGACGACGCCCTCTTTCCACCACTGACGGTTCAATTTATTTTTCATATACAGTATTACGAAGGACTAAATATATAATTTACCTTTTATAATATACTATCGAAAAAAAACTATAACGATTGCGTTGGAAAAGTTTTGCCTAGATATAGATGCGTCATTATATTTTTCACCAAAAAACCATCATTTAAGCGGCTGTTTTCTCACGGTTATGACTGTTTCCTTGATTATTTGTTTTTTTCTACGGAAAATATATTTCTTACCATATTATCTTCTAGGATGGAATTTGTTCATCACCTCGGCCAAATGTGTACGGTCTACATGCACGTATACTTCGGTTGTAGTGATACTCTCATGGCCCAACATTTGCTGAATGGCGCGAAGGTCGGCTCCGTTTTTCAATAGATGTGTGGCAAAAGAATGACGAAAGGTATGTGGACTGATACTCTTTTTCAATCCTATCTTTTCGGCCAATTGTTTTATTATTGTGAATATCATGGCCCGTGTCAATTGTTTCCCTCTTCGGTTGAGAAATAGAATATCATCGAATCCTTTTCGAACATTTTGATGCACCCTGATCTCTTTTCTATAAATGTTAATGTATTTTTTGTTGATTTCGCTAATAGGTACAAATCGTTGTTTGTTGCCCTTGCCCGTTACTTTGATAAAATCTTCATCAAAGTAGAGGTCTGAGATGAGTAGGTTGATAAGTTCAGATACGCGTAGGCCACAACCATATAAGGTTTCAAGCATGGCACGGTTTCGTTCACCTTCAGGTTTTGAGAGGTCAATTGCTCGAATAAGCGCATTGATTTCTTCTTCTGAAAGGGTGTCGGGCAATTTACGTCCGATTTTTGGTGACTCCATCAGATCCATTGGGTTGTCATGTCTATAGCCCTCGAAAACGAGGTAGTTGAAGAAACTTTTCAATCCTGAAATTATACGGGCCTGCGACCTTGGATTTACGGTCTTGGCAACCTCATAGATAAATCGCTGCACTGTTTCTTTTTGTATGTGAACAGGATTATCATTTAGGTCATTACCATCTAAGAAGAGCACTAATTTTTTTATATCCCATAAATAATTATTTATAGAATTTTGTGCCAACCCACGTTCTATCTTTAGATAGTGATGATAATCTTGTTGTGCCGATTTCCAGTTCATGGGCTTAAAGATACTGAACTCAAGACGAGTTCACTGTACAAAAGTTTATTGTGCTCGCTTTCTGAAAGGTTGGCCAATACTAACATCATTGATAATGTGCTACAGCAATTTTATGGCTATTGCATTTCATCTAAATCTACCAAAACGATCATGCTTTCTTGCCTAAAGTTCTTTATCTTTGACAAAGAACTTTTAAACCCCCTGATTATGAAAAAATTGATATACAGTATATTGTTTGTTATGGCCTTTGCACCACTGATGAACGCACAAACGGTTATTCAAGGTACGAGCTCGGCGAGTGGTGGTGCAGGGGGCGACATTATGTTTGGAGCAAAAGCAGGCCTGAATATCTCAACTTTTATGGGTAGGGACTATGTGGATATTACACCAAAAATAGGAGCTTATGTAGGCGGTTTGGCAGAAATACCAGCTTTTATTGATGATTTTTACCTGCAACCCGAACTGATGATCTCTTTTCAAGGTGCAGATATAGGCCCTGGTAATTTGAATCTAACTTATATACATTTACCTCTCATGGGCAAATACCATATTACCGAAGAAATCGCCGCTGAATTTGGCCCCCAGATCGGATTCGTCATTGGTGATAATGGTGGAGATTTTACGGCTGACAATGCTGTAGCGGCTCTAAAAACCAAAACCTTTCATTTAGGACTTAACTTTGGAGGGGGGTATCGTTTAGATGAAAACCTTTATTTTCAAGCTCGATTTAGTTTAGGACTTTCTAAGGTGCTGGACAATGCAAATATAAAAAATGGAGTATTTCAAATTGGCGGTTCGTACTTCTTTTAGAAGATCGCTAACGAGTTCGTTTGGTAAATAGCCCCAGTTACGGCTATTTACTTTTTCGAAATATTTTCAAAAAGCTTATTTTTATGGCATGAAGCTGATTATCATAAACGGACCAAATTTGAATCTCTTGGGAAAGCGAGAGCCAGAAGTCTACGGTGACAAGACCTTTGAAGACTATTTTGCCAGCCTGCAACTCAAATTCAAAGCAATTGAATTAACGTATTATCAATCGAATATAGAAGGTGAGATCATCGATAAAATTCAAGAAATGGGTTTTTCGTATGATGGTATCATCTTAAATGCTGCAAGCTATACACATACATCGGTCGGTATTGGTGATGCCGTAAAGGCAATAGATACGCCAGTAGTTGAGATACATATTTCAAATACCCATAAACGAGAAGAGTTTCGCCATGTCTCTTATATATCTTCAGGTGCCAAAGGTGTGATTCTAGGCTTTGGATTGCAGGGTTATGATTTGGCGATTCAGAGTTTTTTAGTAGGATAAATTCTCTTTTTGAAAACAACTACTATTTTTTCACTTCCTTTTTTAGTTTTCGAAGATCTGAACTTGTTTTTATTCCATTGCCTATTGAAAAAAGCCCTATAAGACTAAAGACCCCTACAACCGCCAATTTCCCGCCAAAATCATAGAGAAGCCATAAAAGGGAATTCATGCGCATTTCTTCATCTGATTTCTCCCAAGCTGCCAAATCGAAATAGAGGTATGTACCAAATGCGATTAGCCCGATACCCATAATCAAACCCCAAAACATTGGTGTATTAGGGTTTCTTGATGATTTGCCGGTGTACATGTTTTCCATAATCAATCTGGTTTTTCAATATCGGTGATATATCCTGTAAAAGTCATGTTGGTATAGTCAAAACCACTTAAGTTTCGTTCTTTAAAACGGGGTAGCGACGCTTTAATTATTTCTTCGGTAAAGTGCTTTGTATCTAGATTAAAAATAAACCCTTCTTCGCTGTTAAAATCTTTATGACGCTGTAAGAAGATGGTATCAGTATTTATTTTCTTTATTTGAAACCATGTGTTGCCATAGGTGGTGATTTGGCCATTCTTCATTAAATTGTACATTACAGCCACCTTATCTCCGGTTTTCACCTGTTCGATTTGTGCAGATAGATCATTGTATTGTTTATGTTGCCACTTATTGAAGCCTATAAAAACAGTTATTGCTATTATGGGTATGATTAAGAGGGCGTAGAAGTATTTGGTGAATTTAAGGCTACGTGGTTGTAATCGCAGTTTTGATTTTTCGGTCTTGAAATAGTTCTCTATTTCATCGTTCCATTGTACCGGTGGAATTTCGGTTTGCATATTAAGGCAAAACAAGATTGCACTGACTTTTTTGGTAACGGTTTTCGAAAAAGGACTTTCAATTCTTTTTTGGAAGAAACGGAGTTCCAAACAATTGTCTTTACCACAAGCAGGGCAAGTACTTGATATTTTCTTTTCTCCAATGGGGTCATAGTAATCAGTTACGGTATAGTACATAGAAGGTTGATTATTTGGCAAATATCTAATGAATATGTTGAACAGATACCCCCGAATACAGTGATTTTTGAAAACACTCGTCTTAAGACCCGCTTTTTGCCCGCATGGGTTTCAGGTACTTTTCATCTACATAGAATGTTGCGAAGGGCAAAAGGGAAGCGATAAGTAAAATGAACCCTCTTTTTACCGACCATTTGTTTTGCATCCAGAAAACTATGGCCAGAATGATATAGGCAATAAATAGAAATCCATGTGCATAACCTACGAATTTATTGGGTTCGGGCATATCGGCCAAGTATTTCAACGGCATGGTCAGTCCGAAAAGCATCAGGTACGAAATGCCCTCTAAAACGGCAATAATTCTGAAAAGTAATAGCATAGGTATATTGAATAGCGTGAGGAATATTTTTATTTATCGTTTCGTTTGACTACAGGTGAATTACTTCGTCATAAGCATCGGCTACCGCTTCCATTACCGCTTCGCTCATAGTTGGGTGGGGGTGAACCGCCTTTAGAACTTCATGACCGGTAGTTTCAAGCTTACGGGCAAGAACGGCCTCTGCGATCATATCGGTAACACCGGCACCGATCATATGACAGCCCAACCACTCACCGTACTTGGCATCGAAAATTACTTTCACGAATCCGTCAGGGGTACCCGATGCCTGTGCCTTGCCACTTGCGGAAAACGGAAATTTACCTACTTTGATATCGTGCCCAGCATCTTTGGCCTGCTTTTCGGTAAGTCCGACCGAGGCGATTTCAGGGGAGCAGTACGTACATCCGGGAATGTTTCCGTAATCTAAGGCTTCTACGTGTATATCCGCGATTTTTTCAACGCAGAGAATACCCTCTGCCGATGCTACATGCGCCAAAGCTTGGCCTGGGGTAACATCGCCGATCGCATAATACCCAGGAATGTTGGTCTGATAGAAATCGTTGACCAAAATCTTATCGCGATCCGTGGCAATACCAACATCTTCTAAACCTATATTTTCGATATTTGTTTTTATACCTACCGCCGAAAGAAGAATATCGGCTTTTAAAACGGCTTCGCCTTCGCTGGTTTTAACCGTTGCCTTGACACCTTCACCCGATGTATCAACACCTGTTACTTCAGAGGAAGTCATAATCTTCACCCCAGCTTTCTTAAAGCTGCGCTCTAATTGCTTGGAGATGTCCTCATCCTCCACCGGAACAACTCTGTCAAGATATTCGACCACGGTAACCTCGGTGCCCATGGCATTGTAGAAATAAGCGAATTCGATACCAATGGCACCGCTGCCCACCACGATCATTTTTTTTGGTTGCTTCTCTAAGTTCATAGCTTCGCGATACCCTATTATTTTTTTACCATCTTGAGGCAAACTGGGTAGCTCACGGCTACGAGCACCAGTGGCAATAATAATATGTTTTGCGCTGTATTCAGTCTCTCTGCCATCAGCATTTTTCACTGATACTTTTTTGCCCGGTTTCAAAGTGCCGAAACCATTGATGACTTCTATGTTATTTTTTTTCATCAAAAATTGAACGCCCTTGCTCATGCCCTCGGCCACGCCACGGCTTCTTTTTACAACGGCCGTAAAATCTTTGTCAATCCCTTCTGCTTTTAGTCCGTAGCTTTCTGCATGTTGCAAGTATTCAAATACCTGAGCTGATTTTAATAACGCTTTTGTGGGTATACAACCCCAATTAAGGCAAACCCCACCGAGGTTTTCTTTCTCTACAACGGCTATTTTAAACCCCAATTGAGAAGCTCTGATGGCCGTTACATACCCTCCAGGACCACTGCCCAGAATTATAATATCGAAATTGCTCATGTGTTACTTTTTAAACTAAAGATGTGTTCATATATTCAGGAGGTGCAAAAGTACGGAAATCTAATTCTAAATTCTAAAATCCATTTAAATTTGGGTGTGCGATATGGCTCAAAAATAAAAACATATTTTTGAGCTTGAGTTTTGAACTTTATACCTGGCCATCATTTTTTTCACGGCCAAACTTCTGAGCATTAAAAGCATTAGAACCTCCCTTGGTAATTGACAATGAAACCCAGATGTCGCCTTTGATCATTTTGCCCATAAGAACAATCTGCCCTACATGATTCGCGTAATGGGCCAATTGACGGTTGATGGCCTCAATAAGGGTATGTTCCTCATCTCGAATTTTAATGGGCGTATTGAAGTTGTTTTCATCGATTGATTCTAAGGCATTAAAAAGACATTGCCAGCCTTTTTGCCACAGATCGATGATTTCGTTTTTTGTAGCCGGGGCCCGTTCACGAATTCGTTCTCACGATTACGCCAAGGTTTTTCACCGTCTTCGGTTAGGAAGTTCGTCCATCGGCTCAACATATTACCTGCTATATGTTTTACGATCAAGGCAATGCTGTTATCGCTCTTATTTAATTTCCAATGAAGATCGTTTTCATCGAGTTGTGCAAAGGTCTTGTCGCCCAGCGTTTTGTAGCGTTGAAACTCTGAAAGGGCACTTTGAACAAAATTTACAGGAAAATCCAATCTTTAAAAATTTTAAATCCACGTTACTTTACCAATACAATGGCATACAATCACAAAGCATTTATATTTTTTAGGAAAACCAAGTAAACGTTATTCCTTTGGTATAAATTTCAGGGCCACCCCGTTGATGCAATGCCTTTTTCCGGTAGTCTCGCTTGGCCCATCATCAAAAACATGACCCAAATGTCCACCACAGGTGGCACAGTGTTCTTCTGTTCTTTTATAGCCGATTTTATAATCGACATCATAGGCGACATTGCCTTTGATCTCTTGGTCAAAACTGGGCCAACCCGTACCTGAGTCAAATTTGTTTTCACTTTTGAAGACTTCGGTATTGCAACCTGCACATACATAAACACCTTCTTTTTTATTGTCAAGAAAATCACTGGTAAATGCATTTTCAGTGGCCGCTTTTCGAAGCACGTAGAATTGAATGTCAGTGAGTTCTTTTTGCCATTCGTTCTCTGTTTTGACGATTGCATATGTTTCCTTGGCTTTTACGTCTTCTTCGGCGACTGTTGTTTCTTTTTCCTGTGAGTTCCCTTTGCAACCTATTAAAACAAGGCAGCATACTATGACGATATTTTTCAGCATAACTTTTTCAATTTGAATTATATACCATTTTATAATTAATTTGGTATTAGACGTGTTTTGACCCTTTTACTTTCATTATAAAGATACTAAATGAAAAACCCTATTTCTTTGCAGAAACAGGATTTAACGTTTGTTTGTATCAACTAGGATTTGACTAGTTCAATTTTATTTTTTGAATATCTTTTTCTTTGACTCCCAAACTTCGCATAACGGCATCTATATTAGATTTGTCCACACTTGATTTTCCGGTAGTCTCTGCAGGTATTACCGCAATACGAAATACTTGGTTATCTGTGTCGCCCGCCTGTAGGGTGCCAAGGTCAAAATTGGCTTCCATAAAGATATTTACATCTAAAAAAGTATGGTCGTAGTTATACTGTAAAAGGCCTTGTGGTAAAATAAGCGTTTGTGGTAACAATCTCCATATATCCACAACTTCGCCATTACTGTCTTCGGTCTGGTCAAAAAGAATATATACCAAGACCACGTCAGTTTCAAAAACCTCTATCGTTTGCGGAAATTCAAAAAAGATCTTATAATCGTTTTGGACAGTAAAATCACCTTCAATATCAATTACCTTGCCCAATATATTGACTGCGTCAACACCGTTGAGGCCATCTAGGCCATTGAGGCCGTCGCGGCCATCTAATCCGTCTACACCGCAAGACATTACTAATAAGGTTAAAAATGTGCCGAGTACTAATGTAATTTTTTTCATGATGTTTGTTTTAATTTGTATTGTATTTCTATGTCTCGATTATTCTATTTCAAAAAGCGTTCCACTTTTTTAATCACCTATTTTTTAATGGTAAAATATGGGTGTGCAAGGGCAAAGCAAATAGGTGTCATTTTCTTGGTTCACCGAGTTGATAATTTCTGCACTGGGTTCGTTTTTCTAAGAGATGGCATAAAGATTGCTATTCTATAGGGTATATCGCTATTATTTTATTTGAACTAATATTAATTCGTTAGAACACCATAAATAATATAGTATATTTTTGTATTTTACCCCTAACTAAACACTATCAATGATGAAAAAAATAATTTTAATACTCGCTATTTTTCTTGGTGTAGCAGCCTGTAAGACAAACCCCTTTACAGGTAAGAGCACGTTGAATTTTTATGGGAACAAACAGATTTTTCCGATGGCCTTTGCCCAATACGATCAATTTCTTGGAGAAAATAACGTTGTAGAAGGTACTTCTGAGGCAAAAATGATCACAAAAGTAGGGCAGCGTATCTCTTCTGCGGCAGAGCGGTGGTTATCGGCTAACGGATATGCCGGATATTTAAAGGATTATAAATGGGAATATCACTTGGTAAAGGATTCGACCGTAAATGCCTGGTGCATGCCCGGCGGTAAAATCGTCTTTTATACGGGTATACTCCCTATTACACAAACCGAAAGAGGCGTAGCAGTAGTCATGGGCCATGAAGTGGCACATGCCCTTGCCGATCACGGGGCACAGCGTATGAGCGCCGGTACTTTGCAACAATTGGGTGCCGTTGCCGGTAATATTGCCATAAAAGACCCACAAAAAAGAAATATGTTCAATCAAGCCTACGGGCTGGGATCTACGTTGGGTATCATGCTTCCATTTAGTAGAAGTCATGAAACAGAAGCAGATCGAATAGGGTTGCAGATTATGGCCATTGCCGGTTACGACCCTGTAGAAGCGGCCGAACTTTGGAAACGAATGAAAGCCAAAAGTGGGGGGCAGGCACCACCAGAATTTATGAGTACGCACCCTTCAAATGATACTAGAATATCAAATTTGACCGCTTGGGCACCGTTGGCCAAAGAAGAGGCCGCCAAGTTTGGGGTAACCAACTTTGAGTGAAAACATGCGTGATAAATAATTGTATATTTATACCCGTTCATTAATTAATGAACGGGTTTTTTATGAGCCTATGGCAAGAACCTTAGCGATAAAGGGAAGTAAGAAATTGTTGAATGCCTGGGCATTTTACGATTGGGCGAACTCAGTATACAGCTTGGTCATTTCTTCGGCCATATTCCCCATTTTTTATGGAGCCCTTTTTAGAAGTGCCGGTATCGAAAAAATAAATGTATTCGGCGTTGCTATCGCAAGGGCTCCTTTAATAAGCTATACAACCTCAGCAGCTTTTCTTTTTATCGCCCTAATAACCCCTTTATTATCGGGTATAGGCGATTATACGGGAAACAAGAAAAGGTTTATGAAATTTTTTTGTTACCTAGGGGGGATTTCATGCATTGGTCTTTACTGGTTTTCCTTAGAAAATATTTATCTGGGTCTTACGTGTTATTTCTTCGGCTTGGTAGGGTTTTGGGTTAGTTTCGCTTTTAATAATTCTTATTTGCCCGATATTGCTTTTCCCGAACAGCAAGATTCTGTAAGTGCCCGTGGGTTTTCAATGGGGTATATCGGCAGCGTAATTCTTTTGCTCTTTAATCTGGCCATGGTCATGAGACCGGACTTCTTCGGAATAGAAACCGATATTGAGGGTGTGGCAGAAATAAAAGCCATGAAGTATTCTTTCTTGACGGTAGGAATATGGTGGATTATTTTCGCCCAGTACACATTTTACCACCTTCCAAAGGGATATAAAAAAGATGGGGATAGAAAGAACATACTGCTCAATGGCTTTAGAGAATTGAAAAGTATTTGGCATCAATTGGGTCATGAGACCAAATTAAAGAGGTATCTAGGGGCATTTTTTGTGTATAGTATGGCCGTACAGACCATCATGTTGATCGCTACCTATTTCGGTGAAGAGGAGATACAATGGGGATCTGACAGCGAACGTACCACAGGTTTGATCATCAGTATTCTAGTGATACAGATAGTGGCCATCGTTGGTGCTACAGCTACTGCAAGGGCATCAAAGGCATTCGGAAACATCAAAACCCTCATTGTTGTGAATCTGCTGTGGGTATGTATATGTGTGTATGCCTATTTTGTGATAACCCCTAGCGATTTTTATTTTACCGCAGGCTGTGTAGGGCTCGTCATGGGAGGCATACAGGCATTGTCTCGATCAACCTATTCGAAGTTTTTACCTGAAACCACCGATACGGCTTCTTTCTTTAGTTTCTACGATGTTTCTGAAAAAATAGGAATCGTTATCGGTACTTTTTTATACGGGTTTGTAGCGCAGTATACGGACAGTATCAGAAACGCGACCATCTTTTTGGGGCTCTTCTTTTTAATGGGAATACTGCTGTTGACCCGAGTGCACAAAAAAGCCCCTACCCAAAAGTAGCGGCTTTGCTAGCTGTTCGTTTTTGATGTATTACCCTTTTGAAATATCTCCTGAACCCGATGTTTTCGTATCTACCTTAGTCGGATTTCCTCTATACTGAATATCCCCAGAACCAGATACCCTTGCCTTCAACATTTTATGGGCGGTTACTTTAATATCAGCAGAGCCCGAAACAGTTGCATCTACGTTGTCAGCTTCAAGCTCGTAGGCCTTGATGTCGCCACTACCCGATATGTTGACGTCGAAGTTGTCTGCCTTGCCAATCAAGGTAATATCGCCCGATCCCGACATCGATGCTTTGACATTGTTGGCCTCGACTGTCAAGGTTATATCGCCCGAACCTGACATGGCCGTTTTGAAATTATCGGCTTTGATGGTTGTTTTTCCAACAATATCGCCTGAACCCGACAGCGCTATTGAACTAACACTTTCCACAGGCACTGTGATTCTGATTCCTTCGTTCCATGATGAGGGTTTTAGGTTTATTCCTTTTTTTACTTTGATAACCAATTTACCATCTTTTACTTCGGTCCTTATGTATTCTAACAGGTTTGACTCGCCTTCAAGTGTAATTTTCCCTTCTTGTCCATCAACTAGATCTAGATCGAACCAGCCTGACAATGCTATGGCATCATAATCGCCGACGCTTCTATCTATAGTTACCATATTTCCGTTTCCCTTTATTTTTTTCCCCCATTGCGCTGAACAAGACATTGTGAGCAAGAATACTAAACTAAGTGTGATTATTTTTTTCATGATTGTTTTATTTATCCTGAAACAAGTTCAGGGTGTTAATGATTAATGATTAATGAATTGATTAATTTTTGATAAATGATATTCCACCGTAATCACTGGTAATATACATCGATTTTCCACTATTAGGTGATCCGTAATAACCTTTGTAGTATTTACTGGTGTTTTTTATATTACTGATATTGATTTTGAAATCATCTTTTCCTTTTACACCGGCATAAGAGGTTTTGATCTCAAAGTTAAAATGATATAAGGGGTTGTAACCTATTTTTACGCCAGTATAATCACTACGTATCTGTAGGTTACCGGCATCTCTGGCCATTTCCTTTATTTTGATCGAACCATAATCTGATACTAGATCCACGTTACCGTGCAAGGTTCCTAATTTTACGGTGATATAGTCGCCATTGCCATGTACGTTTTTGGCCTCGCCAATGTCAAGATTACCGTAGTCGCTGGTAAATTCAAGATTTCCCATTTTATGTACTGTTGAATTGGTATAGTCGGCCTTAATGATTAAGTCGCCTGCTTTTTCTATGGTAAAGCCAGAGTAATCGGCGTTAATAGTTCCGCTTTGAATAAAACCAATGGTCGATTTTGACGTGTAATCAAAATTCAATTGATTGTTTCTTCCCCTTAACTCACCTATTTCCAATCTGCCGTAGTCACAGTTTATTTTTGCATGGCCATCTACACGATCCAGAATAATATTTCCGTAATCGTTGTTCAGGTGTACACTGTTTTTTATCGGCAACTTGATGGTATAGTTAATCTGCATATTTACGTTGTTATTTCCCCAGCTCCATCCCCAACCACTTTTGTTTTTCGAAAAAATAGTACGGGCCGAGACTACGCTTTTATTGGCCTCAAAATCAACGGAAATGCCATCGAGCTTTCGCTGTACTTTTTCTTCATTGTTTCCATTGGTTTTGATATGGATCTCTATAAGGATCCTATTCTCGTTCCAAGAAGTGATGTTGAGATTGCCATAACTATTGCGCACTTTCAGCAAGGCATCTAAATTTACATTAAATTCTTTTTTGATGGTTTTTTCTTTGGTGTATTTGCCTTTTGGTTTTCCGTCATGGGCCGAAAGTGCCAACGGAACTGATAAAAACAATACAATTGCATATTTAAATAGTAATTTGTTCATCATTGCGGTTTTTTAAATTTTTAATGGTCTCGACCTGGCCGAGAACGTCTTTTAAAAGATTGATCCTAGTTTGAAAATTGGTGATCATAGCGCTTAGTATCAACTTGCTGTTGCCACCGTTCAAAAGATCTTGTTCTAATTGTATATAATTGGTTTCCAGCTTTTTTAACTGGATCATGGTGTCTTCGATTATTTTTTTGGTCTCGGGCGCATCTTCGTTTTCTAGTTGCTTTATCTGTTCTTCGATAAGACCTGAAAAGTAAAGTTCTGTTTTAGATGCCTCGGGTAATATTTCCGCTACTTGTTGGTCAATATCAGATGTAGCGGTATTGTAAAGACCAATGCCCGTTGAACAGAGAATCATTACTGAGGCGGCAATGCCCAAAGGTCTCCACCAAGATTTCTTTTTTGGGTGAAGCGTTACCACGCCTTTTGATGCTTGCAGTTTCTCTAAGAATAATTGTTGATGGTTGTTATTCGGCTCTTCAATGTCAAAAGTACCTTGAAGTTTTTCAAAAAGAATATTTAATTTATCGTTTTCCATTAGTTCGCAATAGTTAATTTTTTTCTCAAACTTTCTTTTGCCCTTGAGATGGTTGTTCTGCAATTGGCATAACTGATATTCATAATCGAGCTTATTTCTTCATAATCATATCCTTCGATTAAATGTAAGGTCAAAGAAACTCTATAATTGTCTTTTAACAGTTTCATGGTCTCCATCACTTTTTGAGCCTTCAATTCGGTGATCGCATGATCTGAAACAATCATATCATTATCTTCGACCTTATAAATTCCATCATCAAGTGCAACTTCATTTTTTTTCTGTTGCTTTCTATAATGATAAATGCTTTTGTTTATTACAATACGTTTTAACCAAGATCCGAAAGTCACCTCCCCTTTAAATGAATCTAATTTTGTAAATGCGCTCAAAAACGATTCTTGCATGATATCTTGGGCTTCTGCGCTATCTTTTACGATTCGTACTGCCGTGTTGTACATGGCTTTGTAATAGCTGTTGTAAATCTTCAATTGGGCAGTTTGGTTTCCCTTCAGGCACAATTGCAAGAGTGCATTGGTATTTTCTTTTTTGTGGCTCAAAAAATGAATGGTTTGTCTAATAGATAGTTTAATATAAGAATTGTTACAGTTTATCAAAAAAAATGTCAATTGCATTTCATCGATAATATTAGTTATTTAATCTAATAAGCCCTATTTGGTATTGGCTATTTGATTCTAAGAATTAACTTTGTCGACTGCCCCACTTATTGTAGAGTTTCACCTATGTGTTTAGAACAGACCAAACCTCTATATACATGGATAAAAATTATTTTTTTAGATTAGCATTTGTACTTTCTTTTACATTAGGCGCCAACATTTTAAGTGCGCAAGATCCCGCCCAAGAGGGTGCGTGGAGCGATCCTATTCTTTTTGATCTGGTGCCCCATGCCGTGGCCAATTTACCTGACGGAAGATTGGTTACATGGTCCTCAAAATATAAAGATGATTTTGGTGGGGGTGATGGTTTCACCCACACTCAGATTTTCGACCCTACTATTGGGACTGATGGTGCTGCTTTGACCAAAACGATTTCTCAAACGAACCATGATATGTTCTGCCCGGGAATAAGTAATCTTGTCGACGGAAGAATCTTGGTCGGTGGCGGTAGTTCAAGTGAGAAAACCTCTATATACGACCCGGCAACCGAAATTTGGAGTCCGGCAGACAATATGAACGTGCCTAGAGGGTATCAGTCAAATGTGACTTTGTCAAACGGGGCCGTATTCACCCTTGGTGGATCATGGAGTGGTGCCATAGGAGGCAAGTATGGTGAAATATATTCATTGGCCACGGGTTGGGTTTCGATACCTTCAGTAACGGGAGAACTTCTTTTAGACGGTAATGACCCTGATTTAGATGAACCGGTACCTTCTCAAAAATACTATAGGTCAGATAACCATTCTTGGTTATGGGCAGCTCCGAACGGAAAAATATTCCATGCTGGCCCAGGTACCGATATGCACTGGATCGATGTGAGGGATGTAGATAACCCTACGGTCGTAAACCTTGGTAGAAGAGGTGATGATACTTACGCCATAAATGGTAATACGGTCATGTTCGATATCGGTAAGCTGTTAAAAGTTGGGGGATCTAGAAGTTATAGTAGCGGAACGCCAGCTTCAGACAAAGCGTATGTTATAGATATTAATAGTGAAGTACCAGTAGTAACTCCTGTTCCAGGCTTCAAGAGGGCAAGAGCGATGAATAGCAGTGTTATATTCCCCAATGGTAAGATATTGGTTGTAGGGGGTATCGATAAAGGCGAGGTGTTTTCTGATATTGGTGCAAGGTATGTAGGTGAAATATACGATCCGTTGACCAATACTTGGGAAGATACGGCTCCTATGCAAGTGCCAAGAACCTATCATAGTGTGGCTATTTTGATGCCTGACGGAAGAATTTTTGTAGGTGGAGGTGGATTATGCGGGCCTTGTGATGTAAACCATTTTGATGCTGAAATCTATAGTCCTCCTTATCTTTTTAACGACAATGGCACCCTCGCGACAAGACCGACGATTCAAGCTCCTGAATCTGCAGATTATAATTCGACCATCTCGGTTACGGGAAGCTCGAATATCAAATCGTTCAGTTTGATACGTTTTTCGTCGTCGAGCCATACTACAAACAACGAAGTACGAAGAATACCGGTTAGTTTTGTTGAAAAACAGGGCGGTTATGACATTAGTATACCAGACCGAAATCTTTTACCACCGGGTTACTATATGCTTTTTGGCCTTAATAAGTTCGATGTGCCCAGTATCGCTGAGAGTATTCAGATCGGTAGCAACATACCTTTTGTTGGTGCAAACCCTAATTTGGTATTGGATCTCAAATTTGATGAAGGCTCAGGTATCAATGTAACTGACGATTCTCAATATGGAAATGACGCGGTTATAAAAGAAAGGGATAATAATAAAAACGAGATACCTGTTACCCAAGAATATTGGACCAATGAAGGTCTTTTTGGGAATGCCTTGGAAATGGATGGTTTGGAATTCTTCAGTAACAGTATTGTTGAGGTAGAGTATTCTGAATCAATGGCATCGATAAAACAGAACATGACTGTAATGGCCTGGGTCTATCGTGATGAGTTGGATAAGAACATTGCCGTTTTGGCCCATGATTACCCTAAAATATTTTTTGGCTTTCACAACAGCCTATATAAATGGCAGGTACCCACTTCAATTGGGGGTAATGTAGAGTGCTATGTGGGTCGTGTGCCCCTAAATAAATGGGTGCATCTTGCGGCAACGTTTGATGGGGCAATAGGTAGATTATACGTTAACGGAACAGAAATTTGTAGTGATGTTGCTGGTGGGGAATTGCTATTGGAAACCGAGGCACAGTATAAATCATCGTTTACATCATCAGGGTTTTATGATTCTACGCAACCGCAAAGTCTAAGTGGTATTACCGATGAAATAGATGGTAGAATAGATGAACTTAAAGTATTCAATAAAGCGTTGACCCAACAAGAGATAGAGTCTTTTTATGCCGTTGGCTTAAAACAGAATAACCCTGAGGTTGTAGTGTGCCCTCCGAATACCATTACCGCCCAGTATAAAATAGGAAGTGATGGAGATTGGCAAACCGGGAATACAATCACAGCAGCTGAATTCGATGAGGTTTATATTAGGGCGATTGTACCTTCAGGTGACGAGTACTTTGTGACCCTGCCCTTTATTCAGCAAAACACCTTTAGCTCTGTTGATGATTTTCCTAATTTCGAAGATACTACGGCCTACAGAATCGATTCTAATACAGGAGGAGGAAATGGTGTTGGTGACGGCTTTGTGAATAAAGATAACGAGGGTAAGTACGTATTGACCACCGTTGGAGGTTGTATGGCGGTAATTGATCTGAAGATAGAAGGTACCGCAGGCTGTGTTCTCCAACAAGAATATCGAATAAACGGCACGTATTTTAGCGGTGATGATACCATTACCGTGAACGAAGGTGATGAAGTTTCTTTTAGTGTGTTGCCTAACGGGCTACCCAATGTGACCGTAACCTTGCCAGACGGTACTGCTGTGGATGATAATTATACAATAGGTCATATTACCATGGCTCAGGCCGGTACATACACCTTGTCAAGTGCAAGTGATTGTTCTGTAACACTTGAAGTTGTCGTAGTTGCCGATACAGGTTGCAATATTGTACAAGAGTACAGAATAAACGGTGTCTTTGATAGTGGTGCCGATACCATTACGGTAAATGAGGGTGATAACGTTGCCCTGAGTATTTTACCAAACGGAATCGATTTTGTAATCACCTTGCCCGACGGTACTGAAGTCAACGGTGACTATGTAATGGAGAAAATAAACCCTGGTAACGCAGGCACCTATACATTGTCAAGTAGAAGTGACTGTTCTAAGACGCTAGCGATTAATGTCAATCCGATTTCGGGCTGTAACATTATACAAGAGTATAGGATAAATGGCGTTTTTGATAATGGTGCAGATACTATTACGGTAAATGAAGGCGATAATGTTGCGGTGAGCATTTTACCAAACGGACTCGATTTTACGGTCACATTGCCAGATGGTAGTGAAGTCAATGGTGACTTGGTAATGGGCAGTATAAAGCCTCACCAAGGGGGTATTTACACCTTGACTACGTCAAGTGACTGTTCTAAGACCCTTACAATAAATGTTATTCCGATCTCAGGTTGTAATATTGTACAAGAGTATCGGGTGAACGGGGTCTTTGAAAGTGGTGCAGACACCATTGCCGTAAATGAAGGAGATGATGTTGTAGTGAGTATATTGCCCAACGGCGTTGATTTTGTGATAACGTTACCTAATGGAAGCGAAGTCAATGGTGATTTAATAATGGACAATATAACTCCTGAAGAGACAGGTGTATATACTTTGACAACTTCAAGCGATTGTTCTAAGACCCTTACAATCAATGTGCTTTCAACTTCAGGCTGTAACATAGTACAAGAGTATAGAATAAACGGGGTCTTTGCCAATAGTGAAGACACGATTACCCTCAATGATGGAGACAATCTTGCAATTAGCATTTTGCCCAACGGTATTGAATTCACGACCACGCTTCCCGATGGAACAGTGGTGAACGGTGATTACCTGATAGAGGGATTCAAGCCAACCCATGTAGGCCTTTATACCATGGCGATCAGTGCTGATTGTGAAGTGACTTTAGATGTCAGAATAGAAGGAGGTGGTTGCCCTGCTGCAGGTACTGCATGTGATGACGGAGACCCAAATACCGAAAATGACGTTGAGGATGGAGACTGCAACTGCTCAGGAACGCCGATAGTAATAGTAGATCCGCTGCCTTTCAAAATAAATGGACTCGAAAGAATGGTAGATGCCTATGCCCCGGGCGATCAAGATAACGGCACTTTTGAAGTACAGGATAATGGCAATACCTTGAAATTGATGGGCAATGCTTGGAAAAAAGCACCCTTAAATTATACCATAACACCAAATACAGTAGTCAGTTTTGATTTTAGGATAACAGGAATGGGTGAGATACATGGTATAGGTTTCGATGATGACAATTCACTTGATGATGGTTGGGCACCAAGGTTTTTCGCCCTTGCTGGTACGGAGACCTATGGTATTCAAGATTATCGAACTTATACGAGTAATGGTTGGACCTCCTTCTCTATACCCGTAGGTGAATTTTTTACGGGTGATTTCAATTTTCTGGTATTTGGGGGCGACAAAGATGTTGATGGAGCAAATCAAGAGAGTTTCTTTCGTAACATGATGTTGACCGAGAACGCTCCCCCGTGTACTGTAATACAAGAGTATAGAATAAACGGTGTTTGGCAAAGTGGGGCAGAAGAGATTACCGTGAACGAGGGTGACGATGTAGTATTGAGTATTTTGCCCAATAATGCTGGCGTTACGATTACCTTGCCCGATGGCTCGATTGTGGGCGATGATTACGAACTAGGTAATATAACAATTGCTCAGGCCGGTATTTATACTTTGGCTTCAGATGAGGGTTGTTCTAAGACCTTGAATATTATTGTGGTACCCGTTGTCTCAAATGACCTTTTAACTATTAATGGGGTAGGTGAGTTCGTTGATGCGTATAGTCCGGGTAATCAAGATAACGGTTCTTTTGAAATTCAGGGTAATGGCAGTACGTTGAAATTGATGGGCAATGCTTGGAAAAAAGCGCCCTTCAATTATACGATTACCGCGAATACAGTGATGAACTTTGAATTAAGAGTTACGGGAATGGGAGAAATCCATGGTATAGGTTTCGATAATAATAATTGGCTGGGTGGCAGTTTAAGGCATTTGTTTTTCGAACTGGCCGGTACCCAGACCTACGCCATTCAAGATTACAGAACCTATACGGGTAATGATTGGCAGACAATTTCGATTCCGATAGGAGAACATTTCACAGGAGATTTCAACTTTTTGATTTTCTCTGCGGATAAAGATAGGAATGCATCTGTTCAGGAAAGCTTCTTTAGAAACATTACGTTCTCTGAAGATGCTCAATTGAGTGCTTGTGCTTCAAGCAGTGCCGTTGTGATTTCAACAACATCAACGACCAAGATAGAAGCAGAGGATTTTTGTGAGAAGCACGGAAACGTTCGTACCGAGAATTCAGAAGATGTTGGTGGTGGGTTGAATCTCGGCTTTATTAGAAACGGTGATTGGCTTGATTATCGTATTAATGTACCCGAGAATGGCGAGTACCAAATTAATTATAGGGTGGCCTCAAATTGGGATGATGGTGGTAAGATCTCTATGATGGTCAATGACGAATTACTGGGCACTGTTGATG
>CAZEUV010000021.1:0-35641 GCA_964515285.1 uncultured Maribacter sp.
CTCCTTGTGAAATACCCATTGCTAGTAAAAAGTAGAGTATAAGTGTTATAAAAACGCTCACTATAAAGCGTAAAATTTTGTTTTTTATATGCATTTTGGTTGGCTAAATTGAATTTAGTTTTTCAACACATGTTTTACAAAACCGTCGTAATACTCATCTACTGTTTTTTTCTTGATGGTTGCCCAATCTTCTTCAGGGTAGCTTAATGCTTTACCCTCTTCAATACCATTTATTGCCCACATACCGTGCAGGTTTATCCACCTACGGTCATAGGTTGGTTCGTATTCTCGAACAAACGCTATCGCATTGTTAACGGTAGTTTCTAACTTCTTTATGTCTTGTAATGCGTATTGGTTAATGATTGGGCCAAATTTATCATTTAGTATGCCAACTGCACTTCTTGCAGTTTTATCTTGACAAAGATTAGCATCGATTCTAGCTCTTAATTGACCGATATAAAACCACATGGCTGCATCATCTTTATAGCCTTGTTCGAAAAGTACTTTAGATAACGCATAAACAACTGGCGGATTCCATTTGTTTTGATCTTGAAAAAAGATGTCTCTCATTGTCGATTTCATATTTTCATCGCTAGTAGTCAATACACTAAGGGCTTTGTTCTGTTTTTCAACATCTATCTCTTTAAAAACCCCTGTTACTGGAATAATTTCTGTCTTTTGAGCATTTGCCATAGTTGATAGGTTTATTAATATAATCAAAGTGATAATTGCTCTCATAGCATAATTCTTTAATGGTTCTATTTATTTACGGTATTCAATGGTAGAATACTATAAATAGATTTTTCATGGGATAAAATTTCTTCGGATAATTTTCCATAACTGATTACTTGTTGACTTTGGGCATCCCAATCTTTTAGACCTGCGTTATAACCTGCATAGTAAGCTTCCCAAGTATCATAATTTTTTTGCGCTAATGGCAGTAGTTCTTTGAGGGCCGCTAAAACCTCTTCTTTTGTGAGATAGCCCGCACTATACCCATTACAGGCAATATTGACCGATCTGGCATAGTCCCAAGCTTTATACTCATGTTCTCTGTTTTTTAAAGCTTCCATTTGTTCTAAAAGGGCTGCTTTATCAGTAATCTCCCAATATTCTCTTAAATAATATTGTGTGTCTGCAGCTTGCTTTGGCTCAAAGGGGAATTCCAACAATTCTTTATAGCCTTCTACGAGTTCTTTATCTGTTGAGCGACCTTCATCTGTAATAAGTATTTCAGCAACTCGATTCATACCGCCATAGCCATCGATAAAATAAATGCCTCCGAGCATAAAACTGCTTAATTGATCGTCTTTTATTTCACCTGAACTACATGAGTTTAATAAGGGTATTGTGAGAATTATTGCTATGATTACTAATAGGTATTGTTTTAAATTTTTCATGTTTATGATTTTTTAATACACATCCAGTCCGTCAAAATAGATTTCTGTAATGGCTGTGTCTTTATATTTATCGCCTTTATAGACGCTTAGAATTTCAAATTTGATACTATCTGCTATTAATTCGCTGTTTTCATGATAAGACTTGACATCTCTGCCATTTTGGTCTTTATATCTCCACCAAGTTGTGCCATCATTATTAAGATGGTATGTTACTTCGTAGCCTATAGTTGGTATCTCAAACGTTTGTTCTGCATACACATCTTTTAAGTTCAGTATTGCAAAAGACTTATTATTCAAGTATATTTTTAACTGTTTTACTCTTGAATTGTTTTTCCACGTCTCTTTAGTTTTAACATAACCATTGGCTATAATCACTTTGGTAATGCGAGGATGCCCTGGAGGGAATTTAAAAGCTACCGTTTCACCAATTCCATACCCTTTTACACCTTCTACCCATGCGGTTTGATAATTTAGGTCACCTATGTTTTCACTGCCATATGCATTTTTACGCTGTGATTTCAATGCAGATGAAGCTGTTGTGAATTGATAATCAGAATCATTCATGAAGTATGTCATATTATATCCTTCATCTGTCCAGTCATTACCACATACTACATCCCACAAATAGTCACAAGCCTCACTGTAGCCTATTTCATCACATGTATTGCTTAATTTATTCCATTCTTTTTGCATCAATTTTTTTTTAAAAGACGTATCATATAATGAATCACAAGTTGCCCATAGTTCTTGCCTTTCTTGGCTAAAATCATAGGTTTTGCCAATTTTGGGTGTCAAGGTCATTACCTTCTGGCCTAATAAGGTAGTGGTGTGACCCATAAACAAGATGGCAGTAACTAGAAGAATGTCAAGTTTTTGTTTCATTGCGTGGTTTATAAAAAAGGCTGAATTTCACAACCCAGCCCTTTTGCTAATGGTTGTGTTTAAAAGTCAATATCATCTCCTATACCAGAATTTTGATCTTTATACATTTCTTTAAAATGGTCCCCCCATTTTTTCATTAATTTATCCTGTTTTTTTGATAGCTTTTGCATTTTTTCATTATCGCCTCCCATCATGGCTTCTCTAAAAATTCCACCCCAATGCATGCCTAATTGTGCGTATTCTGTCATAGAAATACCGTATTCCTTTTGAAAGTCTATATGAATACCTACTTCATCTGCAATCGCAAAGTGTTGTTGCATTTTAATATGATGACTCCATTTTGGATATTTTTCCAAGGTTTTATCTGAACTATCTGCTGCAGCTTCTACATTCGCAAACTTGCCTTGTTTTGGCTTCATAAAAGCCTCACCAAAAAATTGCATTTCTGGGCCTCCTGGTTCTAGTTCACTCATTTTACCAATCCATTGTTGTTCGGTAGCTTCCCATACTGGTAGTTCCATACCAAAAACTTCGGCTATTTGTTCCTTAGTCATTCCTGCTGCTGCATTTGCAGAGGCTAACGCATAATCTTCAAAGGTTGTTCCATTAATTTCCATATTCTTTATTGTTTTTTTTGTTATTAATTATATAAATCACTTCTTTTTTTATCATCGTAAAAAGCCCACTCCATTTTAACCTCTATATCATGTGTTATGGTGTCTTTATAATCTGAAACATAAGTGGCTCTTTCCGTAAAGTATTTGGTCCAAAAAGCTTTTTCTTTAGCCTCCCATTTATCATAAGCATTGGCCAATTCTGTTTTGTCATCACCTTCAGCTAGTGACCGTATAGATTTGCAAACTTCTCTAGCCTTTTCTTTTTCATCCCATTCTTTTAAGGCTTTGTGTTTCGCAATATTATCTACTACCCAACGTATTTCAGCAATTTTGTTATTGGGAGTAAAGGTGTTTGTTGTATTGCAATAATCACAACCCACATAATGTGATCTAAAAATATCTTTTTTCACTTCTAGTTTTCCATTACATTGGGTACAATGAAAATCTTCGTTTAAAAACTGAATGGCATGATCGTAAAATCTTTGCGCCACTTTGCCTTCTAAAATAATTTCAAAACGTTCAATTCTAGGTCTAAAAGACTCTCTTAGCCTAACTCCTTTTTGATCTTGGTCGTTAAGATCCCAACGCTCTACATATTCTAGCATTTGAGGACCTACTTTATCATCAAAAGTGGTTTCAACCTTATCGCTTAACTGAAGTAATTGAGATTTTATACCACTCCATGCTGTCATATTCGAAACCATGTCGTAGTTACCTTCCTCTAATTGATCTAAAACTGCTTCTTCTGCAGGTTCTAACGATTCGTTAAATCGAGTTTCAATTTTTTCTAAAAAACTATCCCATTTTGCTACTAAGGCTAAATATTCAGGATTTTGTGTTTCGTCTTTCTCTTCTTTGTTTCCAAATCCAAACATTAGTTATCAGGTTTAATTTCGTTATCAATGGTCATAAAATGAAAACCGCAATAATCACAAGTGATCAAATTGGTGTCTTTTGGCCTTGCCGCACCACACCCTTCGCATTTTCTAGTTTTGGTTTTAGATGTTTTATTGCCTCCCCAGTCTTTTTTACTGTCGATTGCATTTTTTGTTATTTTTTTAAAAGGATTTGCCATAGGTTATATATGTAGCTCTTAAAATTCTGGTAGTTGGTCTATTGAAACCATTTACTCCATGTCGAAAATTAGTATCATTAAAACAACGAATAATCATTTAAAATATTTGGATAATCGATCAAATGAAAAAAGAAATTGATAAGTGCAGTAATGGAGTTTATATTCGTTGATGTGCTTTGAAAATGAATTAGTTATCGATCAATATTTCAGTAGTACAAAAATAAAAAAAGATGTGCTTATAGAACACCCAACTATTAGTGAAAATTTGCCCCCTGTTTTTAGGGGTTTTATTGTTTGTATATAAAGGATGAAAGTGTTTAGGGAAATTTACTACATTTGAAAAAATAGATTTATAGGGTTGATGCTGCAGAAATATATATTCTAGTGTAGAAGGATGATATAATGGAGATGGATAATATAATGGGGAAGGATTTTGTGGAGATACAAGATATAGAGATGCAAGATTTTGCATCTCTATAGGAGGGATGAATAATATATTGATAATAGGATGCCAGAAAAATATAAAAATAAATACCGGATCAAATCCATCAGATTAGAAAATTGGGATTATGGATCGAATGGGGCATATTTTATTACCATCTGTACCCATAATAGAATACATTTTTTTGGCAGTATCAAGAATGCTGAAATGCAATTATCGGCAATTGGCCAAATGGCGAAAAAATATTGGCATAAAATTCCCGAACATTTTCCATTTGTGAAATTAGGCGCATTTGTGGTGATGCCCGATCATATTCACGGAATTATTATAATCGATAAAAATGATGATGGCCGTTATGGTAAAAATGAAAATCGGAAGATAGAGATGCGAAATTTTGCATCTCTATCATCACCCAAAAACAAATTCGGACCACAATCAAAAAAATTTGGCTTCAATTGTTAGAGGATATAAAATAGGGGTGACAAAAAATGCAAAACAAATTAATACATCTTGGAAATGGCAATCACTTTTTCATGACCATATCATTAGAAATGATGCAGAATACCAACGAATAGAAAACTATATTATCAAAAATCCGTTAAAATGGAAGAATGATAAATTCAACTAGCTTTCACTCATGGCCGTACAGCGGTTATAGGCAATGAAATCACTCGGGTTGTAAGGGCGTAGTGATCTGATTCTATAGAAGTAACGTATTCTATAAATGTTTATCAGTACAACTTAATCTTAACTCCAAGCTTTCCCAAAACAGTATATATCAAGCACCATTGGGTCATTGATGACTGTAAAAAGTTTAAACGAGTTCATTAACATAGATAAGCAAAAGGCAAGAACTGAGTATAGCTAAACCGCACAACCACCACTATCTTTTTTTACGCCCAATTTTACAAGTATAGTCTCTAATAAACACCATTTAGTAAAGGCTGATTGTATTAAATTAACCCCTATGAATACGGTAAACCACAGCCATTTAATATTTACATATACGGCTAAAACGACACTTAATAAAACAAATGTTCCAACGATAACTCTAAAATACTTGTTTAGCATATTGATTTGTTTTTAAGATTAAATATATTTTTCAATGGGTACGACAATGGCCTTAATTGGATTATTGGTCTCCAATAAAGCATTGAACGCTACTATGTGTTTGAATATCGATTCTATTTTTTCTTCTTGTGTAAAAGAAAAGAACATACTTGATTCTACCCCACCTTTTTCACTGGGAAACCAGCTAGCTGTTCGCAATAAGGCGGGTGCGTTCTTGTGCCCATCAATATCAGATTCGCTAAAGTTCTTAATACCCGCTTCTTTAAAAAGTTTAAAAACCTCTTTGTGGTATTCTTCTACCGCTGTAACAATTAGTAACTTCATTATTTATAGTTTTTATGTTCGATCATATAGTATACTAGGGGTACGACCAACAAGGTCAATACAGTTGAAACAATAGTGCCACCCATAAGTGAAATAGCCAAACCTTGAAAAATGGGATCGAACAAGATTACAAAGGCTCCGATTACTACCGTACCTGCCGTCAATAATATGGGTGTTGTTCGTACGGCACCCGCTTCGATGACCGCTTGTTTTAAAGGAATGCCCTCTTCTACCCTCAGGTTGACAAAATCGATGAGCAGTACCGAGTTTCGTACCATGATCCCGGCCAAGGCGATCATTCCGATAAAGGAGGTTGCTGTAAAAAAGGCACCCATTGCCCAGTGACCAAGCACTATACCGACCAAAGAAAGTGGTATGGCCACCATCATCACTATGGGTGCCTTAAAGTTTTGAAACCAGCCTACAATAAGAATGTATATTATGATAATAACCCCTAAAAATGCAATTCCTAAATCTCTGAACACTTCGAGGGTAATTTGCCATTCGCCATCCCATTTCACCGTATAATCGTCTTCAAATTCGGGCTGCTCCATGTACAGTTCGTTCAATTTATAACCTTCGGGTAGCTTAACTTCCTTTAATTTATCCTCCATACCAAGTATGGCATAAACCGGACTCTCTAATTTTCCGGCCATATCAGCGGTGACATAGACTACGCGTTTTTGATTTTTTCTAAAAATACTTTTTGCTTTTGTGGCAGTCTGAATATCTACCAAATCTCCAATAGCAACCATATTACCTTGTTCGGATCTTACTTTTAACTGTGAAATATCATTGATGGTAGATTTCTCTTTTTCATCTAAAGCTAACACTAGTCCAATTTGGGTAGCCGAATTTTCATCGTATAAGGTGGTTATTGCCCTATCTGACAAAGCCATATTCATGGTATACGCAATCTGTTTAGGGGCAACGCCATAGAGCATGGCCTTTTCTTTGTCTATGATAAATTCATACTCGGTCTGGTCGGCTTCTACCATCCAATCAATATCAACAACATCATCGGTTTTTGTCAAAATGCCCTTGATTTGGTTGGCAACATCCATTTGGGTATTATAATCAGGCCCGTATACTTCGGCTACGATAGTGGAAAAAACAGGGGGTCCTGGCGGAACTTCTACCATTTTTACATTCGCATTGTACTTTTTGCCTATTTTTTGAATCTCTGCCCTATATGAACTTGCAATACCGTGACTTTGAATGTTTCTCTCTGCCTTATCGGTAAGGTTCACTTGAATATCGGCCATATTGCTTCCGCCCCGTAGATCATAATGACGTACCAAACCGTTAAAGGTAATCGGCGCAGAAGTGCCGACGTAACTTTGATAATTCACGACTTCTGATTGGTTTGAAAGGTATTGGGCGATTTCTTGTGTTACCACAGCGGTGCGTTCCAAGGTAGTGCCCTCGGGCATATCTACTACCACCTGAAATTCATTCTTGTTGTCAAAAGGCAACATTTTCACGGCAACTGATTTGGTGAAGAATAGCGATACCGAACCAAGAAGCAATAAGAACGTAATACCTAAAAACAACCAACGTTTGGTTTTGTTCTCGATTAAAGGGGTTTCATATTTTGCGTATATTTTATAAATGAACGTCTCTTCTAAAGGCTTATGAACCTTTTCAGCTTCCCCTTTTTTTGTTTTTTCACGAAGGAATATATATCCCAAATACGGTGTGATTGTCAGGGCAACAAACAAAGACAATATCATTGCTATTGAAGCACCTATCGGCATCGGAGACATATACGGCCCCATAAGACCCGATACGAAAGCCATGGGCAAAACTGAAGCGATTACCGTGAACGTTGCCAATATGGTAGGGTTACCAACCTCATTGATTGCATACAAAGCCGCCTGCTTAAAGGGCAGGCGTTTCATTTTGAAATGCCGGTGCATATTTTCGGCAATGATAATCGAGTCATCGACCACGATACCTGTAACGAATACTAATGCGAACAAGGTGATTCGGTTGAGCGTATAATCTAACATATAGTAGCTCAACAAGGTCAATGCAAATGTTATGGGCACCGATAAGAACACGACTAAGCCACCTCGCCAGCCCATAGCCAACATTACAACAAGGGTAACTGCAATAATCGCACCCATTAGGTGCATTAACAATTCAGATACTTTATGCGATGCCGTTTCGCCATAGTTTCTGGTTACTTCTACATGAATATCATCAGGTATCAAATCTTTTTTCAGGTGACCCACTTTTTTTAGGATGATGTCAGAAATCTTCATCGCATCAGCTCCTTTTCGTTTTGCAACAGAAATGGTAACAGCAGGGTATTCAGCAGTATAATCGGCTGCTTTTTCACTAGCTTTTCCGAAACCCAAAGACACATAATTGTTGGGCAATTCAGGGCCGTCGTAGATGGTCGCTATCTGCTTTAAATAAATAGGTTGATTTTGCTGTACTCCAACCACTAAGTTCTCAACATCTTTAGCGGTTTCCAAAAATTTACCAGTAGTCACTAAAAATTCAGTGTCATTTTTATCAAAACTACCCGAGCTCATTTGTTGGTTGTTGGCTTTGATCATCTCTGAAACCGATAAAAAGTCCAATCCACTTGCCGAAAGTTTATCCTTGTCTAAGACCACTCGCAATTGGCGGTTTCGTCCACCAATTATTTTTGTAACAGAGACATCGTTTATTTTTTCGATCTCGGTTGTCAGCTCTTGAGCGATCTGGTTAATCTGGTAGTCACTGTAGTTTTCGCTCCATAAGGTCAGTCCCAACATGGGTACATCATCAATAGCACGGGTCTTCACTAAAGGAAAGGTAACGCCCTTGGGCATTTGATCCATGTGTTTGTTGATTTCGTTGTAGAGCTTAACGAAAGAACGTTCAATATCTTCGCCCACATAAAATTGTACGATGACCATACCCTGTTCTTGCATCGAAGTAGAATACACGTATTCGACCCCTTTAATATTAGAGATCAGTTTTTCTAAAGGTTTGATAACTCTTGATTCGACTTCTGTCGGACTCGCACCAGGGTAGCCCACAAAAATATCGGCTATGGGTACATCAATCTGTGGTTCTTCTTCTCGAGGAATCAAAAAAGAGCTGTACACACCAACGACCATAAAAACGATCATTAGAAGTATGGTAAGCTTAGAGCCTATAAAACTCTTTGCTATTTTTCCTGCTAAACCTTCTTTCATTTTAGTATATTTTAGATGATCAAGATGCTCTTACAAAGCCTTTTATATGGGAAGAAAAGAACTTCGATCGAATCTTGGGTTTCAGTATGGCTATTGTACTGTTATTTTTGCTCCGTTGAACAGTTTTCCTTCGGCGGATGTGATATAGGCTTCATCAGCTGTCAAACCAGATAAAACCTCGACTTTGTCACCATAAGTACGCCCTAGGCGCAACCAGCGCAATAAGGCAGTATTGCTTTGGCTGATGGTATAAATGCCCGATAATTGCCCTCGGTTAACAAGAACCTCCGTGGGTATTAAGACCATTGCGCTCGTTTTTTTATCTTTTTCAATAGGAAATTGTACGGTACTGAACATGCCCGATAGAATTTTGGCATCGGTTCTCTCTAAGGATACTTTCACCAAATACTGACCTCCTGTATTTTTGGCCGAAGTACTTACTTCGATAACATTTCCTTTAAGTTTTTTTTGAATCGCTTTTACGAGAACCTCGACTTCAGTACCCGATTCGATCTTAGAAATTGTATTTTCAGGTACCATGGCCATAACTTCGTATTTGCCAGGGGTCTCTACTGATATCAAAGGTATGCCCGGGTTGGCCATATCACCGGTTTCAATAAACTTATTGGTAATTTTTCCTTTGAAGGGAGCCTTAATGTTGGTATAAGCAAATTGTGCATTGATTTCATTTTTCATTTGATTGGCACTTTCCAATCGTGCTTTTGCCATTTCATAATGAGCCGTGATATCATCCAATTCTTTTTGCGAGGCACTGTTTTCGGCAAAAAGATTTTTAAAGCGGTTATAATCTTTCTGAGCATTGTTATAGGCTGCAGTAGCTTCGGTAATGCCCGCATTTACCTGAGCTCGTTTTGCTTGAAGGTCGGTATTGTTGATTGAGATCAACAACTGGCCCTTTCTCACATTATCACCGACCTTTACATGAATTTTATTCACATAGCCCATCATGCGCGTACTAAGATCGGCACTATTGGCCGCCTGAATTTTCCCCGATGCCGTTACAAACGGATTATTGCCATCGGTCGCTACGGCACTTGTTTTTACCACGATTGGGGCTGTATTGTCGACCGTTGTTTTTTTCTCATCGCTACCGCAACTTGATACGAAAAATGCTAGTGAGATTGATGCTATTAGGTATGTGTACTTTTTCATGTCGGTATTTATTCTTTAGTTAAAAATTGAAGATAGGCTTGGGCGTAATTGTATTCGAATATGGTTTGAAAATATTCTAATTGCTTTTGTGAATATTGGGCTTCGTTGACCAATAGATCTGCTGTTTTTTCCAATCCTTCCTTAAATCGGTTGGTTCGTATTCTTAAAGATTCTTCTGATTGTTGAAGTGCAAGTTCAGAAAGCGCTAGTTTTTTATCGGCATCCTGTAGCATACGCTTGCCCTTGTTGAGTTCTAATTGGCTTTTCGAAACATACTGGTCCAATTCGAGTTTTGCTTTTTCATATTCGGCCTTGCTCTTCTTGGCTTTTCCAAACCTTTTCGAGCCTTCTAAAAGGTTCCAACTAAGACTTGCACCAAAGAGATAACCGCTAGCATCGGCTTGAAAGATCTCGTCATCATAAAGCTCGTAACTACCAAAAGCGTTCAAGCGTGGCAAAAAGGCCATTTTATCTGCTGTTAGATTATTCTTATAAGCGTCGGTCGCGAGCTGCATGGCCCTAATATCAGATCTGTCTATTGAAACTTCGGCAATGTCATCCGCAGAACTACTAATAACAGTGAGGCTGTCTTTGGGCAACAGGATCACATCGTTGTTCTCATTCATCAAAAATGAGAGATAATCAGATGCGTTTCTAACATTGCTTTGGGTCGATTGCAATTGGTTCTTCACTTCGGTAACACGTACTTCGACAGCAAGTACATCAGCGCGTAAAAGGTATCCTTGTTTAAAACTGTTGTTTGCCATTTTTAGGTTTGCCTCGGCCGCATTGAGCGCTTTTTGCAATACATCAACAGCCTTGTGAGCCAGTTGTAGTTGCATATAAGCCTTGTCAACCTCAAAGGCCATGAAATCTTTTGTTCTAGTGGCCTGTAGTGCTACCGCTTGCATTTTTGTTTTTGCCGCTTTCCGTTGATAGAAACCATCGATGTTGATTAGCGGTTGTTGAAATTCAAACTTGGTGGCATAGTTTTCAATTTGAGAAGGATTATTTAGTAGAAGTGGGCTAAAATCTGTCTGGGTTAAAATCTCTTGATTGAGTTTGGATCCGAACGCCATTAAGGGGTTTGTTGTTGCAATACCCGTATGCGAGATCGCTATGTTCGGTAAGAACACTGCATTGGTCTGTCTATAATCGGCTTTTGCGCTATTGAATTCTTCTTGCGATATTTTTATGGCAGTATTTTGTGTGGCAACTTTACTTAAAGCCTCTTCTTTCGAGATTTCGACTGTTTGCTGCGCATGTACTGCCAAACCTAAGAGTAATGTTAGTATAAATAATAGTCTATTCATTGTTTCTATGTTTAACAGCTGCAAATTTAGAGTTAGATTACATACTAGTCTGTAACTTTGGTTACCTATTGCCGTAAACGCTCTGAAAGTCTTTACCTAATTGAAAAGACGGATCTGTAAACCTAATTCTAAGTGGGAGGATTAGAATGAAAATGTGAAGTTCTAAACAAGAGGGCATAGTTTTAGACAAACATTCGTGTTCAAGTAAGTATTTTGGTCAATTCGTTTTTTTGTAGCCTCAAATTGCCACGCTATTAATGACGTGTAGATTGTTAAGAAGAATGAATATCGCATAATTGTTGTGCTTCAGACAAAATTTTTTCAATTTTAGTTGTTGAAAAACGCAATTGTCTTAGCACATTTGTTGCAGATAAAAGCTCTTGGATTAGAATAATGTCTTTTCCTATAAGGAGTTTTTTTTCCCTTTTTGTGAGGGAGGGCAATGTGGTAATAGGGTAGAGTCTGTATTGATCTATATTTTTACTGATACCGTTATCTTCAGGGTAGTTCCAACTTAGGAGTACTAACCCGGCACATTTTCCGTAATTGAGAGCATCTTCTGTAAATCTAGTGTTGGTTACTACCCACCCTTGTTTTAAAAATGTTATTTTGTTAAGGTTGGCATTCCACATTTTCTGAACATCCAAAAACCTAGAATTTATATATAAGGGAATTTTCACATTGCTTACCGTTTTTCCGTTTGAATGAAATTTACATTCTATGGTAAAAGTATTTCCATCTTTTTCCGCCAAAACATCAATTTCATGAGTCACACATTCACCTTTCAATACTCGACCAACCTGCGTTTTATATCCTTTGTTTTTTAAGATTGCGCCAACTAACCGTTCAAAGGGATAGCCTGTTGGCCCTAAATCATAAATGGCCCGTTTTAAGCTGTATTTTGAAGCGCAGATACTGCTTGATTTTCTTAATAAACGAAATGCGTTTTTGTAAATTTCTTTAGAGGTGATTTCATCATACAATTGTAAGTTAATAGTTTTGATAATTGAATTTATCACATTATTTGATGCACCACTTTTTTTAAGGGATTTTTCTAATTTCTCAAAGGAAAATTGCTCCAATTCACCAGAAGATTTTTTAATATAGATAGGTGTCTCATTCATTTTTTTTGATTTAGAATCTTAATATTTCGGTCATAATTCCAAATCGAATTAAATCAACTTGTTGATTAAAATAGATGTTATAATAATCCATACCGTGATAAAATTGAACAAATAAGCCAATGTCTTCTAGAAATTTTGGGTGATAATACAATGTTAGGCTTGCGTTTAACCGATCAAAATCAAAGGTGTTTAAATTATTGTAATTATCGAGCATTAAAGATGTTTCCATCTTTAAAGAAAAATTTGGGCTTTCATCTATGCCAGAATTGATAAAGGGTAATTTAAATGCCGTAAAGGCATTATGCCATCGAAGTCCACTATATTGACCATGTAACTCTTCCAACATCCAACTTCTAGGATGAATTTCAATTGAACTTTTAAAAAACTTGATAGCGTTTAAAGCGCTGCTATGCGATGTTTTTATAATACCTATTTCAAAAAAATTTGTCGCAAAATTTCCTGATTGTAGATTAATAAGTCCGTTTTCATCATAGAAATTACCATCTTGGCCATTAGAATGATGAGCGACTCTTCCAAAAAGCGTATTGTGGGTTTTTGATTGCTTGTTGCCCATCAAATAATAAAATGAGACTTGAGGTATATAGCTTGGGGTTCGTACAGGAAAAGATTCTTCGTTATACATTCTAATAATCACTTGAGCAGTAAGTGTAGCCATTAATCTTGAATCTTTTCTTTGTCTTATGATAAAGCTTGGGCTTATATTGGCCTCAAACATAAGTGGTGCGATATTTCCAATATCTGTTGGAAAAGTAACGTAACTATCTGTTTGGTTGACCAAGGCTATTTTTGATAAATCAAGTTGTGGGAAACTGTTGTTATTCTCTTGGGAATAACCATAACCAAAAAGGAAGTATATCAAAAAAGAAGCATAAAAATACTTGTACGTGCTTTTCCCGAAATTATTTTTTACCTCCATCACATATAAATTACTTTTATGACTTTTGTGGTATTTTCGTTCACCTCAAAACTTGCTTTAGAGAACTTGGGGCGGTTGCTCATTCCTATAGATTCATAATTTGAAAAGCCAATACCTTCTTTTGGAAGAATGAATTTTTTATCGATTTTGCCATTTTCGTTTTCATCGTGTAGAATGTTTATCGCATATCTACCTTTAGGTAAATCGTTAAAGGTTATAGTTGCGGTATTATTTGTAATAGCTGCTATATCTTTTTTATAATACTTTTTATATTTTTCATCAGGTATAGAACCTTCTTTATTATATATAGCGAATTGAACCACACCCTTTGAATTTCGTAGGTCTTTTACGGTTACCGTCAAAGAATGGGTTTCTTCATTGTTTTGAAGATTAAAAGACACCAGAACTATTCCGATTATCAGTATGGATATTTTTTTAAGCATGTATTTCATTTTCTAGTTATCAAATAGGCAAGGCGAATAAAAATAAGAGAGATGGTTGTCCTAAAAAACAAGGCTCCTAAAGTTTTTGTTTCATAAAGCCCTCCTGCATTGATGTGAACAAATAGCCCAATACCCGCCAGGGCCAAAACTATTAAAGCGACTATCAACGGCATAATAGTCCATTTTTTTAGCCTAACAAGCCCATACACAGCAAATAAATAGAGGAAGCCACTAACAAAATTGGCCCAGATTACTAGTAGTACATAGTTACCTTGTTTTTCTCTAATGCCAAACCAGTCAAATAGTACAGCACTACTTAGAAATAGGGTCAATAACCCAAGTGTCGTTAAAATAAGCGCAACACCATATTTGAACAATTTACTTTTTTTCATCGTTTTAAACCTTGTCATCTATTTTCGGCAAACCACCATTTTGGTCTGTACCGTTTCTCTATCAACCCGAACTTTTTAATGGCATGTGTTTCGATATGTATTACCAGATCGCTAACCGAATCGGTAACAAATAATAATTTCATGTCCTCTTGACCAATGCTTTCATTTTCTGCCATTACTTGAATATGCTGACATAATTCTTTGTGATATTCAGAATCAAAAATCACTACAGGAAAATTTTGAATGATTTTGGTTTGAATGAGCGTAAGCGCTTCAAATAATTCATCTAAAGTTCCGATACCACCTGGCATTACCACAAAAGCATACGAATATTTTATAAGAATGACCTTGCGCAAAAAAAAGTAGGGAATATCGACCCATTTGTGAAGGTAGGGGTTTGGTTTTTGTTCAAAAGGTAGAATAATATTACAGCCAACCGAATATCCACCAGCCTGATAAGCACCTTTGTTTGCAGCTTCCATGATTCCTGGCCCGCCTCCTGTCATAATGGTCAAACCAAGTTTAGATAGTGCTTCGCCAATTCTCACTGCATTTTTATAATGCTCGGTTTCTTCCGTAAAGCGAGCAGAGCCAAAAACGGTAACACAAGGGCCCACAAAATGCATCTTACGAAATGCCTTGATAAAACTATATTGTACTTTAAATGAAAATAGCAACTCTTTAAACCTGGATAAAGGCCCCCGTACAAATAGTGATTCGTCTTTAGACAGTTTACTTTTGCGTTCTAGATTCATTTTTCGGGTCTTTTTAGTTGTCAATTCGTCTTTTTATAGCTCCAGACCGCCAATCCGTTCATAATTAGCGCATACAATAAGGTTTTTGAAAACTGCGGAAGAATATCCGTAAAAGACGAGCCTTTGAGCATGACCATGCGCATTACTTCCACAAAATATTTTATGGGATTGAATTCGGTTACTATTTGAGCCCATTTTGGCATACTCTCGATGGGCGTAAAGAGGCCACTCATCAAAATAAAGATTACCACAAAAAACCAGGCTATGAACATGGCCTGCTGTTGCGTATCGGTAAAGTTTGAAATAAACAGGCCCATACCAAGAATTACAAGAATATAGACAGCGGTATATAGGTACATCACCCCTAAGTTACCTACCATAGGCACATCAAAAATGAGTTTGGCAATAATCAACCCGATGGTCAACAGTCCCATTCCTATTACCCAGAACGGGAATAGTTTACCAATAATGAACTGACTCTTTTTAATGGGGGTTACGTTGATTTGCTCTAAGGTTCCAATCTCTTTTTCACGTACAATGTTCATTCCCGATAAAAAAAGTGTGATCATGGTTACCAGCAACACTAAAATACCGGGAACCATAAAGGTCTTATAGTTTAAGGTTTTGTTATACCAAAAAGAAGGTATGGTCACAATGTTTTTGGGCATGCCCATTTGGTTGGAGGGCTGCATAGATCCTACCTGTATTTTTTTATTGTAAGCTTGTGCGATTTGATTGATATACACGCTCTCGACGCCTGCCGCCGCACCATCGATTGCATTGATCGTAACCGCTATTTCAGTATGTTTTTCTTTTAACAGATTGCGTTCAAAATAACGGGGAATTTCCAATACCACATCAACTTCGCCCTTTAACATGGCCGAACTTGCCAATGTCTCAGAGGGAAAATCTGTAATCACATTAAAATAATTCGAGGCGTTGAACTTTTCGATAAAAGCTCTAGAGGCCGATGTATGATCCTTGTCTATATACGAGAACTTGATGTTCTTGACCTCAAAGGTCGCAGCATTCGATAAGATGATGAGCTGCAATAAAGGCAAAACAAATATGATGGGGAGCATGCCCTTATTTCTAAAGATCTGCTTAAACTCCTTTTGTATAATGTAACCTATTGTCTTCATGGACACCGATTTCACAAATTAACACGAATTGGTTTTATCAACTTTTTTACTGTCTACTGAATACTGTTTACTACCAACCGTTTACATATCTACTCCAATCTAATCTTATATTTTTTGATGCTCAAACCAATAAAGAACAGGGTCATCGCCAATAAAACCAATGTTTCTTTCCACAAATATGCAAGCCCGACACCTTTTAGCATAATCCCTTTTAAAATAATGATAAACCATTTTGCAGGTATTATGTTACTGATAGCCTGCAGGGGCAAGGGCATACTTGTAATGGGAAAAATGAATCCGGACAATAAAATTACGGGAAGCATCAGCCCCATTAAAGAAACCATCATTGCCGTTTGCTGGGTTTTTGAAATGGTCGAGATCAAAATTCCTAAAGACAGTGCATTGACGATAAATAAAATACTCTCTGCGCCCAAGAGGAACAAACTGCCTTGAACGGGCATTTTAAATATGAAAATACTCAACAGAATAATGACTATAGCGTTGATTACCGATAAGAAAATATAAGGTATTACCTTGCCTACGATTACTTGAAAGGGTTTTAAGGGCGATACCAATAAAATCTCCATAGTACCCAATTCCTTTTCCCTAGTGATTGAAATGGAGGTCATCATTGCAGAGACCAGCATTAAAATAATGGTCATTACGCCCGGTACGAACATAAATACACTTTTTAGCTCAGGATTGTAGTTCATTCTGGTTTGTGGAACGATCTGATATGCTATCTGTACATCTTTATTGAGCTCTTGTTGGTATTTTTTTAAAATTGAACTGGTGAAATTACTGATGGTATTTGCGGTATTCGGGTCTGTAGCATCCGTTATTATTTGTACGGTGGCATTGTTCTCTTTGATGAGTTTTTTACTAAAATCTTTTTCAAAAACCAGAACAGCTTTTACTTTACCTTTTTTAAATACGGATTCAATATCAACCTCTCGTTCAATAATTTCTTTTAAGCTGAAATACTTTGAGGCCGAGATTTTATTGATGATCTCTTGGGTAGTTGCATCTTTCGAATGGTCTAAAACAGCAATATCAACGTTATTGATTTCATTGGTAATGGCAAAACCAAAGAGCATGATCTGTGCTATAGGCATCCCAAAAAGGATGAATAGCGAACGCCGATCCCTAAAGATATGGTAAAATTCTTTTTTTATAAAGCCTATAAATCGTTTCATCCTCTTGCCAATTTTAAGAACACATCGTTCATGGTCTCTGCTTCAAATTGTTCTTTGAGTTTTTTAGGCGTATCCAATGCTTCGATTTTACCATTTACCATAATAGATACCCGGTCGCAATATTCGGCCTCATCCATATAATGCGTGGTTACAAAAACAGTGGTTCCGTTGTGAGCGGTTTTATAGATCATTTCCCAAAACTGCCTTCTAGTAATGGGATCCACACCGCCTGTAGGTTCATCTAAGAAAATAATTTTCGGCTCGTGCAACAAGGCTACTGAAAAAGCCAGTTTTTGCTTCCATCCCAAAGGTAAAGAGCTAACCAATTCATCAACAACTTCTTGCAGGCCTAGTTCTTCGACCAATTGACATCTTTTCTCTTTGATCCGTTCTCGAGACAAGCCATAGATTCCACCATAGAACGTAATGTTTTCCTTAACCGTCAAATCATCGTACAAGGCAAACTTCTGGCTCATATAGCCAATATTTTTCTTTATATCCTCGGCATTGGTAAATACGTTGAACCCAGCAACTTTCGCAGTACCTGATGTTGGGCTTGAGATACCTATAAGCATTTTCATAGCTGTGGTTTTCCCTGCCCCATTTGCCCCTAAAAATCCAAATATTTCTCCTTGACCCACTTCAAAAGTAATGGCGTCTACAGCGGTGAAATCACCAAATTTTTTAGTTAGGTTCTTTGCCTGTATAACGTTTTCTTTTTTCATTTGAGTTTATAATTCTGACCTACTAGGTTTTTGAAACCTAGTAGGTCTGGATTTTAAAACTTTGCAGGCCTTACCTTGCCAATTCCATAAAGGTATCTTCAATGGTCGGTTCTGTAATTTCTATGGTGATATCTGTTAGCTTGCTTGCCTCTAAATATTGTTTTAGGGTTTCTGGATCAAAATCGGCCCTGTTATCTGTATAATGCACAAATTCGCCAAAAGGATATACGCTGTATTGATGCTCATAACCCTTAAGGTTTTCAATAAGTTCATACATTTTGTTGGCACGTACGTTGTAAAGTGTTTTCGGATAATGTTTTACGATTTCTTCGGGAGTATCGATCTCCAATATCTTACCATCTTGAATCAATGCGATACGATCGCATAATGCTGCTTCATCCATATAAGGTGTTGACACTAAAATGGTAATTCCCTTTTGTTGCAGGCGTTTTAACATCTCCCAAAATTCTTTACGTGACACTGGATCTACCCCTGTGGTGGGCTCGTCTAAAAACAACACCTTTGGTTTGTGGATCAAAGCACAACTCAATGCTAGTTTTTGTTTCATTCCTCCAGAAAGCTTGCCTGCCCTACGGTTTTTAAAGGGCTCTATTTGAACGTAAATATCTTTGATTAGATCATAGTTTTCTTCAATGGTGGTTCCGAAAATAGTAGCAAAAAAGTTTAGGTTCTCCTCAACGGTCAGATCTTGATATAAAGAAAATTTTCCGGGCATATAACCTACATGGTTTCTAATGCTCTTGTAATCGTTGACCACATCAAAACCAGCAACTGTTGCTTCTCCCTTATCCGCGATTAAAAGCGTTGTCAAAATTCTAAATAAGGTGGTTTTTCCAGCTCCATCAGGACCTATCAGTCCAAATAACTCGCCCTCTTTTACCTCAAAAGAGATGTTGTTCAAGGCATTGACTTCTTTATACGATTTTGATATGTTACTGATGGCAATACTCATTTCTTATTGAAAATAATTCTCGTAAGCAGCTAAATTTTCTTTTATACTTGCCGTTATTTTTGAGCCTTCTTCAATTGATGTTGCTTTTAAAAGGTGGCCTATTTTTTCAATCAAGGGATGTAAAAAGATGTGAAGATTGTCGTGAGATGGGCCTTTCATAGTGCATTCTTTTACAACCGTGTTCTTTTCATCACTCAATTTATTGGCTAAAAAATGATAGTCTTCAACTGTTTCAGGAGTACGTTCTTCAATAAGTTTCAGCATCGCATTAACACCTTGAGTGGTTTCAATGTTCGCATTCCATTTAGCATTGTTATCCAAAGCCATGTCATGTATCCAATCGTTATTAATAGTGTTTTCTTGATGTGCTGTTTTTTCTTTCTCTTGTTCTTTAGCCGTAGGCTCAACGACCTTATCCTTCTTTTTTGTATCGTTACAGCCTGTCAATACAATAGAAAGTAGAACGGTTACTAGTATTATTTTTTTCATGATTTTGATATATTTATGATTAAGTTGTTATATATGGATTTTAGTGCTTTCTTTTACCAGTGCCGTGTTTTTCGTTAAAATGGGCTTCAAACCATTCGGGTTGCTCTGGTTCATTGTCATACATATAGTCTCCGATTTTTTGAAGAACTTCTGAGTCTAAGTCCATTTTGGGCATTACCTTGAATTTGTTTACTGCACCGCGCATAAGGGCTTTTTCCTCGTCTGGGTTTTGCACCCAATCCACTAGGGCATTTGCAAACTCTTTTTTAGTTGAATATTGTTTGCTATATCGTCTTTTTACTGCCACAAAAGGAGGGGCAATAATGTCATCATGTGATGCTGTATTCGGGTTATGGCATGCATAACAGTTCGTTTTCATCAGAGTATATCCTTCACTCACTTGCAAATCGGTTGTTGCAAACTCTTCTGTGTCGGCAGAGGATAAATCTATATATGTCTTTTCTTTTTTCGCTTGATTGCAGCTCATAAATACTATGGAAAGAAAAGCGATTGTGATGATTATCTTTTTCATTGTCTTTGTTTTAAAATTATTGTTTTTCTACATACCCTATATCAATAGTTATCAGGACAGGGCTATTTACTGACTACTCGTTTTAACCCACATCTCTGCGGGCATTCCAATTTTTAGGCTGCCATCGTTTACTACACTAACCTTTACCGCATAGACCAAGGCCACCCGTTCTTCTTTTGTTTGAATGATCTTTGGGGTGAATTCAGCTTCTGAAGCAATCCAGATAATAGCTCCCGTATAGTTCTTCATGTCTTCGTCAGTATCGATCTTAACGGAAACTTCCTGTCCTATCTTAAGTTCTGAAAGCTGTGTTTCGCTAATATAAACACGCAACTGCATTGTACTTAGATCCGCTATTTTGTATAGCGGTTTTCCAAAAGCGGTAATCTCATTGAGTTCTGCATATTTTACCAAAACGGTTCCGCTTACCGGATTAATAATCTTGCTTTTTTGTATTTGGTCCTCAAGCTGTTTTATCTGCACATGTATGCTTTTCATTTCATTGACAACTGGGGCGTTCTGTGTTTCCACACTTTTAATGCGTTGTTCGATGATATCAATCTCTCCTGAAACATCATCCAACTGCTTTTGGGTTCCCGCATTGTCCTTGATTAGATTTTCAGCTCTGTTTTTATTGACGTTTGCCGTTTTAAGTTGTGCGTTCAGTACATTTATTTGAGATAAGACCCCTTTTGATTTTGAAGCGATTACCCCTTTTGAAGCCATTAATTGCTCTCTTTTTAAACTTAATGGAATGGTATCTATATAGCCTACAAAAGTTTCTTCAGCCAATTTTTGACCTTCCTCAACCGTAAAAAGCATAAGCTTTCCGCTATTTTCAGCTGAAATAGTTATTTCTGTAGCTTCAAAATTTCCATAGCCATCTGCGCGATCATTGCCATCGCCACATGAGAATATAGTTGTGGCCACAAGGCTTAAAATTGCTATTGTATATGTATGTTTCATCTTGTTCTTCATTGTCCTTTTGTTATGTTGTAATTTGCCATTACCAGCAAGAGTTGGATTTTATGGGCATTTAAATTGTTTTCATCTTCGTATAAATTGGTCAATTCTGTTATATAGGCCGAAGAAGTAATTACACCGTTGCGTAATTGAGATTCTGCTGATTGTAGCACCTCTTTTCGTAATTGTATGATTTCTAAATCTGAAGTTATAAAACCTGATAATTTTTCAATTTCCGATTGCTGTTGATTTAATTCCATAGTGGTATTTAGCTCGAACAAGATTGTTTCATTGTCTATGATATCTTTATTGATCGCCAAAGATTCTCTTTTCTTTTTGTTTGCATTCCAATCAAATACCTTCCAATTCAATTTTACGCCAACAGTATAAAATGCTTGAAATGAATTATCAAGCATATTTAGTCCTGGATTACCATAACCCCCATTGGCAAAACCTAGAAGTTTAGGGGAATTCTGTTTTGAAAGAAGTTGTTCAGAACTTTCGATCTCTTCCTTTTTGAGCTGAAACAAGTCTAACTCAGGACGGCTTATTGTACTGTTCGATACCGTAGTGATAATTGGATCTTGAAAGTGAACCTTTGCAGAAAGGGTTTTACCTATAAGTAAGAACAGGTTTTCGATTAAGGTAGTCTTGTTCAGATTTATTTCTAAAAACTGTTGATTTATTTTTAGTAGTTCGGCTTCTAATGTTTTATCGGATGTAGGTAAAAGCATTCCATTTTTGATACCTGATTTTACTTCTTTTAATTTTGCTTGCAGTTGTTCTTTTTTAGAGTTCAGCAAGTTGTCTTTTTCTTGTAGCAATAGCACCGAGAAGTACAATTGGTTCACTTGCTTTTTCAATTGGTACAAATTGACCTCTACCTGCTTCTGTTGCGTTTTTAATACAGAAGACTTGGCATTCAAGGCCGCATTAACTTGTCCGCCACCATAGATCAATTGATTTACGGAAACCGTTGCGCGGTATTGATCTTTATTAAGAGGCTCTATGCCGGCATTTGGAATAGGGATCTCTATGACATCGGACTGGTACGTTGCTTGTGCAGAAAAATTCAATTGTGGCAGGGCTTCGGTACCGATCACTTCAAGGTCAATGGCATTTTGTTTTTCCAATAGCCCGCTTTGTTGTGCCAAAGGATAATTTACATTAACCAATTGGTAGCATTCATCTAAAGTGAGCTGTTCTTGGGCAAAAACGCCAAGCGAGAGAAACAAAAACATAAAGGATGCTATTCTTCTCATTTGATTACATTTTTATAGAATTGATTATAAAGTCGGCTACTTCGGTTTTTCGTTCTTCCATCAATACATTAAAAGCTTTATTGTCGACATTCACAATGCCTTTAATTAAGGGAGCGCCAACGAACGGAAAAATGTTCAACGCCAAAATATTGATAAATAATTGTTCTCCTTTTATAGGTTTTAAAATCCCTTTTTCTATTTCGTGCTTCACCTGATTTTTAAACTTTTTGATATCGGGAAATCCATTATTTCGTTGAATTTTTAATATAAATTCAGGGTTTCTATTCAACTCCTGTATAATAAAATTTGGCAGATAAGGATGCTTGACTATAAATGTTATATAGTTGGCGGTAAAGTTCCTGATCTTATCCTCAATAGAAGAATCATCGTTTAAGACAGCATTTAATTGTGGTGCCAACAAAGAGAACGCATTTTTAAATACAGCTTCAAAAAGCAATTGTTTGTTTCTGTAATAATAGTGCAACATAGCTTTGTTGATGCCCGCTTCATCGGCAATTTCTTGCATACGGGCCCCAGTCATTCCTTTACGTTGAAAAATGCGTTTTGCGGCTTCCAACACAAGACTTTCGGTATTTACATTTTTTGTTTTCACTATTATTAACTATTCGGTTTAACCATATGGTTGACAAATATACAAAATAAAATCAAACAGTACACTTACAACTTGATTCTATAAACAGATTGAATACCAACCCACTTATTAACTCTCGACAAAGGGTACTGTTCGCCGGTTATGAAATTATAGCTCAAGTACCTGAAAAACAACCTACTTCGGCATAATATAGGTAACCGCTAAAGTAGCTGAAATTAGACCTACTCCTAATAATAGTATTTTTTTATAATCATCTAGTTTGTGTTTCTGGTTCCGCCATGGCCACTTGCCACAATGAACATTATCTTTACACTTAACCAAATGAATTTAAAAAATTGAATGATGGGGTTCATCATTACAAAGCGTTTGAATTTTGATATTCGTTGTGTCATAATTTCATTTTTATTCGGGAATCAACCACCAAAACGGTTTCATTTTAGCCTTATAGATAAATGCGTAATGCAATGCCAATTTCAACCAATGGCCTGCAAGACCAATTTCGCCAAAGGTCTTGCTCAATTTTCGACCTTGGGTGTCAGGGTATTTCTCATAATCGGGTACAATAGGGTAGGTAGTTATGCTAATGCCACTGCCCTTGGTCATTCCGTACCCGGCCGAGGCAATGCAAGCTGCACCCATATTGCCCATTGAACCTTTATGGTGCAATGATTCTTTTTGTTGTTTAATGCTATCAATAATATTATCGGCAACCAATTTTGCGGTTATGCCCGAAGGCATTCCCGTTCTAGGGGGAGAAGGGGAAATCGCAGTTCCGTTCTTGCTTGTTCTCGGTTTTGAAATGGCATGCGGTGGGGCAAAGGCTATACCAGGCGCAAATATGTTTTTATATGACGGATTTTGATACGTTTCAGGCCAGTCACGAACCGACCATTCTTCGTAAGGTTTTGGCGTGTAATCGGCATCAACGAGCATAAAACCCTTAAAGAGTTTTTCGGTAATGTCTTGGTTGTTTTTGTCAAAGGCCTTAAAACCATGACCCGAAAAAGCGGGAATCAACATCGCAAAATCGTAAGTTTCGGTTTTCATTTCACCTTTTAAGTTTTCATAGTGGGCTATGCCGTCTTCTATTTTATGAACCCCTGCGCCCAAGATCCATTTGATACCGCGATCTTCAAAGACCATTTCTACCATTTCGTTAGATTTCATGATATTGCTGCCGTAGCTCAATAGCATGCCGTCCATTCCGAAATCGCCTAATTTGTATTCGTTCGATATCCATGTGATTTCTGCCATGTCTCTTACTTTATGGCGTCTTAATTCTTGTTCTACATTTAATATATATTCAAAAGCGGCTCCTTGGCAAGTGGCTTTGGCATGACCCGTACCTATCAATATTTTAGCTTTTTCGCCTTTCTTCATTTTTTGAATAAGGTCGCTCAACCCTTTCCATGCGTGTTCGGCATGGCTGTATGTACAAACGGAATACGTTTTATTGGTTGCGGGCAGCAACCCTTCGGTCATATCAAAAGCGAGTTTGGGTCCAGTGGCATTGATAAGGTAATCATAGGTTACTTTCTCGGTCTTGCCTTTGTCTTCCCCAAGAACATATTCTACGTTTACAAAGGGTTTGTCAATTTCTGAATCTCCTTCAGGATGAAAGGTCGTTACTTTGGCCCGTTTAAAACCAATACCTTTCTTTTTGTACAAAGGGGTTAAAGGGAAAAGAATTTCTTTGGATTTCATTCTGCCAATACCCACCCAAATGTTAGAAGGAATCCATTGATAATTCCCGTTAGGGGAGACTACGACGACTTCATGTTCTTTTGATAGCTTTCTACGAAGATGTGCCGCAGCAACATGACCTGAAATCCCCGCACCTAAAACGACTATTTTTGACATTTTGTTTGAATTTAAAAGATAAATTTAGTGTAATGAACAATTCTTTAAAATGATTGTTATCAGGCAACATAAAATTTATGATTCTATAAATTTCGAACTTCATAAGAAACTGTACAGTAACTTTTGTTACATAGCCGTAACCATAAGGGAGAGATTTGAAATTCTCTTGTAAGCTAAAAGAATTCTTCATGGCTCTTTATGGGCTAAAGAGGAAGGTTTTAAGACCTGAACCTATTCTCTTTTTCTACCTACAAAACGAACGACCGAAGCTTTGCCCTTATGATAGGTACCTTCTTTAAGTTCAATTTCTTCTTCCTTTAAAATCTCAAAATCCAGAGTACTGAACTCCTTCTTGATTTCTTCAACTGAAAATAGCATGCTTTCGTTCTTTGGGCCGCCTGAACTATTTTGTAGCTGACTTTTTGAAAAAGCTTCAAAAACCACGATTCCCCCTGGGTTTAAAAAGGATAATAAATGTCGGTGCACTCCTTTGCGTATCTCAGAAGGAAAATGCACGTAGATCAATCCCAAGGCATCAAACTTTTTTGTGGTTTTGAACTTTAGGGCGTCTGAAATGAAATATTCAAAAGAAGTGTTTTGTAATTTGGCCAGTTCAAATGCCTTTTGTTTTCCTACGCTACTCATATCAAAAGCAGTTACCTGCCAACCAATATTGGAAGCGTAAACGGCATTTCTGCCCTCACCTTCTGCGGGAAGCAAAATAGATTTAGGGACTAAATTGGCCAATTGTCGTTTGAAGAATTCATTGGGCAATATACCATAGGCAAATTCTTCTTCGGCGTATCTTTTGTTCCAAAAATCTTTCATAGGTGTTTCATAATTTAATTCTAGGTAAAAAGCGGCCAATAATTTTTCGGTACGACTTATACTCAGTGAATTTTTCAGTTAGTTTTTTTTCTTCGTATTCCGACTTCACGAAAAATAATAGGAGCAGCAAAAACGAGATTAATAGTTTGTATGCGGATTCTTGGTAAAGACCGTACCCGAAAACAATAAATAATATTCCTGAATAAATAGGATGTCGAACCAAGCCGTATATTCCATTTTGCAGAAGATGCGAGTCTGCTACGGGCGTTGGAAAAGGAGATAGGTTTTTGTTCAATTGAAGTAAGGCAACACCTAAAACTATAATTCCTACTACCGCAATGAACAAACCAACAAAACGAACTTCGTTCGTCAGTTTAAAGGCAACAATGTCTACGTTGAAGACATAGAGAGCAAACAACAAAAACTGAATGCCTACGTAAATAAAATCTTGGGTCTGTAACTTCATGACAATAAAAAAAAGATGAAGCGGTCAAGCTTCATCTTTTCTCATAAATGGGGGAATATCAAACGTTCTGGCCTTTCATCATCTTGTTCCAATACAGGTAAGGCAATCCGTATTTTTTGAGTATCCAAAGTCTCCAATGTTCTTTAGATGAATCAGAAATGAGCATCCGTTTTAGTTTTGGATCCGGTATGAAATTATTTTTATAATCGAATTCTGCCAATACCATTTTACCATAATCGGTAACGAGCGGGCAAGATGAATAACCGTTGTAGGCCATACTGCCCATTTTATCATTTTTCATCAACAAATCTAAATTATCGACCACAATGGGGACTTGCTTGCGTATGGCGGCTCCTGTTTTTGCGGTTGGTAGTGCTGCCACATCGCCCAAACCAAAAATATTCGAATATTGGTTGTGCTGCATGGTTTGGTGGTCGACATTCAACCACCCGGCATCATTTACCAATGAAGATTCTTTTATGAATTTAGGAGCTGTAGATGGTGGGGCTGTATGCAGCATATCATAATGAATGCCATAGCGGTCACCATCTTTTGTGACTTTTACATCCTTATAATTGTACTGAAAATTTTCATCCAAATCCAATTGACTATCTTCCCCTTGCATTACTACACAACCTCCTGCGGTAATGTCTTTGCCCATTTTATACCAAGCAATTTGCTTCTCGCCATCTACCGCTACGAGTTTATGGTGAAATCTCAAGTTGATGTCTTTTCTATCGACTACTTCCATCAAGGTTTTGGCAATTTCTTTCACACCGAAGATTACCGTACCTCCGGTTGCAAACACTACATCGGTCTTTTTTCTCGCACCACTTTTCTTAAAATGGCTTTCAGCTAAGTACATGATTTTTTGTGGGGCGCCACCACATTTGATAGGCGTGGTGGGCTGAGTGAACAAAGCGGTTCCTCCTTTGAAATTCTTTACTACGTTCCAAGTATGTTTAGGGTCTGTATAGTTACTACATACCACACCTTTGTCCATCGCATTGCCAAGACCTGGTACAAGACTGAAATCATAGACCAGCCCAGGTGCTACAACAAGATAGTCATAAGTGATATCACCTTTGGTTTCTGTACGAACTGTATTGTTTTCGGGGTCAAAGCCCGTGGCTTTGTCTTTTATCCATGTGGCTCCTTTGGGTATAATTGCCGACATTGGTCTTGCGGTTTTATCAAAATCATAGGTTCCTGCACCCACAAGTGTCCATGCAGGTTGGTAGTAATGTGTATCAGCTGGCTCGATTATGGCTATATCTTTTGCGTTCTTTTGCCTTAAAAGTTGTGCGGCGACCATAATGCCCGCCGTACCCCCTCCAATAATAAGTATTTGATGATGTGCTTTCATTTGTGTTGGTTTTTTGTTAATCTGCTAAATATAAATAGTTTTATTTGGTATTTATGTAACATGAGTCACATAAATTTGGGGGTTGTCTAATTCACAAAGTGTCAAAACAAAAAGGCCTGTACCTTTTAAGGGTACAGGCCTTTTTTAATTGAATATTTAAGCTTATGATTTTACTTTGCAAGTGTTTATACCAAAAATGGCATAAAGTGGGCAGAAATTAATAAAACTGGTCAAGACAAAGATGGCTGCAACTGCCAAAAGTACGTATGCCAAGGTGCCTTCTATTATATTTAGGTAATATAGAACTCCTACTACTATCGCTGCAATAATTCTAATTATGCGGTCTGAGCCGCCCATATTTTTTTTCATAATTAAAGAATTTAAATTAGTTATTTAAGGTACTCAACAAAAAGAACATTCATTAAACCAGACAAAACATTAAAAGCCAAACAGGTATACTTTATGCTTCCTTTAGAGAGATTCTTTGTCAAATTTATAGGAAAATAAACCTAAATTCTGTGACAATTGTTACAAGTGCCGAAATAGAACAAGCAAAACGTAAGTGAAATAAATAGTTTAAATTAGTCAGCCATGTGACCAATGTTACATTGCGGCATTGAAAAAAAAAGTAAGTTTAAAATCTTAAAACCACCAACCCGTATGAAAAGACGAAAATTTGTTGGAAAAACCGTGCTTACTACCTTGGCAACCATTCTAGGAGCTGAGGTCGTTTTCGGTGATACCCTTCCTGAAAATTATAAGTTACTTGGTCTTCAAGATCCTGACCCTTTTACAATGTTCAATAAAGACAGCCAAATGGTTCTTTTGAACGACAAACCGTGGAATATGGAGGCCCAGGCTCATTTGTTAGATGATAAAATCACCCCCAACAAGTATATGTTCATTCGAAACAATGGTAAGATTCCTGAAAATATTGACGTTGAAAAATGGACCATAAGTTTCGATGGTGAATCGGTAAAACAAAAAAAGACCTATACGTTAAGCGAACTAAAGTCTAAATTCAAACAGTATACATATCAGCTTACTTTGGAATGTGGGGGGAACGGAAGAAATGAATTCGACCCGCCCGCCAAAGGAAATCAATGGACCATAGGTGCTGTAGCTTGCGCTGAATGGACAGGGGTTCGGCTTAAAGATGTTCTAGCCGATGTTGGTCTTAAAGACGATGCTGTCTACATTGGTTATCACGCAGCTGATACGCATTTGAGCGGTGACCCTAAAAAAGAGCCTATTTCAAGAGGAGTGCCGATGGCAAAGGCATTGCAGAATGAAACGCTCATCGCCTTCAAAATGAACGGAAAGGATATTCCGTTGGCACATGGTTATCCGTTGCGAATGATTGCTGGGGGGTTTCCAGCCTCGGCGTCTGGTAAGTGGCTGAATAGGATCAGTGTGAGGAACAAAGTTCACGATGGCACTAAAATGACGGGCACCGCATATCGTGTACCCTGTAAACCTGTTGCACCGGGCGAGAAGGTGAAGGAAGAGAATATGTGCATTATCGAATCGATGCCCATAAAGTCTATAATCTCGTATCCTAAGACCGGGGCTACCATCAAAAAGGGAAGTTCTTTGAACATAACGGGCCATGCATGGGCAGGAGAACTTGAAGTGGCAAAGGTCGAATATTCATTGGATTTTGGTAGCACATGGAAAACTTGTGAGACAGAGAAAATCGTCAATCGATTTGCATGGCGGCATTTTAGTGCATCGATAAAATTTACTGAAAAAGGGTATTACGAGGTGTGGGCGAGAGCCACCGATTCGCAAGGTACATCGCAACCCATGATATTGCCGGGGTGGAACCCCAAAGGGTATTTGAACAATGCAAGTCACCGAATAGCCGTTAAAGTAAGCTAATGAATACTCCTGATAAATTTAGAAAAAGTGTAAAGCAGATCTATGGGCTGATGACTGCTGTATTTATACTATTTGCGGTCATTGGATCCATGCTCGTTTATTTAATGGTAGACCCTACACTTTCTGCTTTTAAATCAACAGATTCGACTGAAGAATATGCGGTAGTACCAGAAAAAGGTAAAGAAGCTATTTCTGAAGAAGACTACGATAAAATTGAAAATGGCGTTCATGTACGCACTGGTTTTGTTGAGGGGGAGGGCTTGATGCTGGTCGTGAATAATTGCACTAACTGCCATTCTGCGAAATTGGTCACCCAAAACAGGATGTCAAAAGAACGCTGGCTGGCGACCATACGTTGGATGCAGGAAACCCAGAATTTATGGGGCCTTGGAAAAAACGAAGAACCCATAGTAAATTATCTGGCGACCCATTATGCCCCTACAAAAAAAGGAAGAAGGCAGAACCTAGCTAATATCGAATGGTATGAACTGGAAAATTAGGTACATCTCAGTGTTTCTGATTTTTTTAAGCGCCTGCAATACTCAAAGAAAAGAAGTTGGGAAGGTTAAAAGCGTACAATCGGCAGTCGATACAACGTATTTCAACAGCGCACATTTGCTAGAAGTGGAAGACCTGTTATCGACTTCAGATATGACCAACATACAGTTGGTTGATTTTAGAAAGCCCATAGAATTTGAAAAAGGCCATCTGCCCTATACCGTTAATATGTGGCGCAATGATATAGAAGATCTTACATACCATTATAAAGGCATGATGGCATCCAAAGAGAAAATAGAAACATTGTTTTCTAAATTGGGCATTCAAAACAAAGACACCATTGTTGTATATGACAATCGGGGAGGGTGTGATGCGACAAGGCTATGGTGGGTATTGCAAAATTACAATTTCAATAAGGTCAAAATATTGAATGGCGGACTGCGGGCTTGGGTAGCTGCCAAGGGTGAAGTCACAAATGTGAAAACCATTCAAGAGCCATCAAACTTTACCTTGCCAAAAGAAAACGTCATGAGACTTATAATTCAGCGCAAAGAGTTACAAAATGACCTAGAAAGCACAAAGTCACCTGTGATTTTAGACACAAGAACCAAAGATGAACATTCGGGTAAAAGACAAAAATCAGGAGCCTCTAGAAGTGGTCGTATTCCCAAGAGCATGCTCATTGATTGGTCTCGGTCTATAGATTACAATGGTACACATAAGTTTCGCTCTTATGAAGAACTAGAGGTATTGTACAAAGAGAAATTAGGCGTTTCAAAAGAAGATCTTATTATAGCCTATTGCCACTCGGGCGTGCGATCCGCCCATACCACCTTTGTACTGACAGAGTTGCTAGGGTACAAAAACGTAAAAAATTATGATGGTTCTTGGTCAGAGTAGAGTTATTTCAACGACTTACCCATAGAAAAAGACAGTATAACAACAATTTTAGAATAGCAGTATGGAAAAATATTTAGACGCATTTACAAACTCGTTTATGGGATCGGTAAACTGGACCTGGAAGTCCGTTTTGTTCGATGTGCCATGGTATACCAATTACTTTTGGGGGCTTATCGCCATCTCTCTTTTTGTTTGGGGCTTGGAAATGATTTTTCCGTGGAGAAAAGAACAATCTATTTTCAGAAAAGATTTTTGGTTGGACGGATTCTATATGTTCTTCAACTTCTTTTTGTTCGCGATCGCAATTAGCGGCTTCTATGAGCTGTTGGGGGTGCTTTTTAACGATATTGGCGTTACCGCTAAAAGCATAGCACTTATTGACCCTTCGGCTTGGCCCATGTGGGCGCAGTTGCTCGTCTTTTTTATTATCTTGGATTTTGTGCAATGGTTCACCCATGTCTTGCTTCATAGGTTCGAGTTTCTTTGGAGATTTCATAAAGTGCACCACAGTGTAAAAGAAATGGGGTTTGCAGCGCACCTACGCTACCATTGGATGGAAAATATTTTGTATAAACCCTTAAAGACCTTTGGGGTAATGCTGATCGGTGGTTTTGAACCAGAACAGGCCTATTTGGTCCATTTTATTGCAATTATCATTGGGCATTTCAATCACTCGAATATTAAAATTACGTGGGGGCCGTTGAAATATCTCATCAACAACTCGGTAATGCATTTGTACCATCATGCGTATAATTTACCAGAAGGAAAGAAATTTGGGATGAACTACGGAATAAGTTTAAGTATATGGGACTATATTTTCAAAACAGATTATGTGCCCGAGGATAGCGGTACAATTGAATTGGGGTTTCCGGGCGATGATGAGTTTCCGACAGATTTTGTGCACCAAAATATTTACGGTTTTAGAAAAGGACAGAAGTAACCCTCCAATATATATCTAAATGAAAATACCCGAAAACTATAGAATCAGTTCAACTATTGAGCAAAAAACATATTTATTGAACGACGAGTTGAGAACTTGGAGCGGTAAGACCGCTGAGGTCTTTTCAACGATTTCCTCTACCGAAGATTATAAGCCTACCTTACTTGGCTCTATACCCTATATGAATGAAGAAACAGCCTTAGAGGCGTTGAATGCCGCATGTTCAGCCTATGATAGGGGCAAGGGTAATTGGCCCACCATGAAAGTGGAAGACCGTATCGCTGCTATGACAAAATTCGTTGGGCTGTTCGAGCAACAGCGCGAGGAGGTCGTCAAGTACTTGATGTGGGAAATAGGTAAGAATCTATCAGCCTCACAAAAAGAATTCGACAGAACTGTAGACTACATCAACGATACTATTGAAGAGTACAAGCAAATGGATCGCGATAGTTCTAAATTTTCTAAGGAGGAGGGTATACATGCACATATCAGAAGGGGGCCACTTGGGGTTGTTCTTTGTTTAGGGCCTTACAACTATCCGCTCAATGAAACCTTTGCCTTACTTATTCCCGCCTTGATGATGGGCAACACCTGCGTGTTTAAACCAGCAAAGCACGGTGTTTTGTTATTCTCTTTTCTATTAGAGGCCTTTCACGAAAGTTTTCCAAAGGGGGTAGTGAACATTCTTTTTGGAAGAGGTAGGGAAGTAGCCGCGCCCATTATGAAAACAGGTAAAGTAAATGTCTTGGCATTAATTGGTCATAGTACTTCGGCTAATGCATTGCAAGATTTGCATCCGCAGAAAAATAGGCTGCGTTTGGTTCTAGGGCTTGAGGCCAAAAACCCAGCGATAATTTTACCTGATGCCGATTTAGATCTCGCTGTTGACGAATGTATCAACGGTAGCCTCTCTTTTAACGGGCAACGTTGTACGGCCCTTAAAATTCTATACGTACACGAAGATATCAAAGATGAATTTCTGACCCGTTTCTCAAAACGGGTAGATGACCTTACTTTTGGTAACCCGTGGGATGATGGTGCTACCCTTACACCACTACCCAATGAGGGTATTAAAAGTTACATTCAAGAATTGTTGACCGAAGCCCTTGAAAAAGGGGCGGTGATTCAAAATAAAAGAGGAGGAGAACTGACCCATAATTTTATTTATCCAGCTGTTTTGTATCCTGTAAATCAAGATATGCGTGTATATAAAGAAGAACAGTTCGGCCCCATAGTACCCGTAATTTCTTTTAATGATATTAACGAGCCGTTGAATGATATAGCGGTCTCTGATTATGGGCAGCAGGTGAGTGTTTTTGGTAAGAATGTTGATTCATTAGCACCACTTATAGATACTTTAGTGAATTTAGTTTGTCGTGTGAATTTAAACAGTAGTTGCCAAAGAGGCCCTGATGTTTTTCCGTTTACGGGAAGAAAAGATTCTGCCGTGTCAACCCTGAGCGTACATGATGCTTTGCGCTCGTTCTCGATCCGTACTTTTGTCGCTTCAAAAGATAATGAATACAATAATAAAATTTTAAGAGAATTGGTCAATTCAAGAAAATCGAATTTCGTTAATACCGATTATATTCTGTAATACTAGCCTATATAATTTACTAGGTGTAAGTAGCAATATTGTTGTTTTTTAAATGAGTTCAATATTAAAACCTCCACAAAATGAAATATTTATTGAATAAATTACTTTTTTTTACAGCATTATTTTTTCTATTAAATGCCCAAGCCCAACATGCTTGGACACGTACCAACCCTGGTGGGGGCGGAGCCATTGCCATGGTCGGGGCAACTGCTGACGGTACTATTGTCACCGCTTCTGATCTGAGCGGTGTATATGTGAGTTCGAACAATGGGGCATCGTGGAAAGTTATTGGGGCTGCCCAAGGTTTGACAAAGACCCATATATCGAGTTTGGGTTTTCACCCTACAGATGGCAAAACCTTTGTTATCGGCACAGGCATTGGTACTTTTAAAACAAAAGATGGCGGTGATACGATCTACCCTGTCCAAATTGAACTTGGCGAGAATGGTCTCGGCTATATTGAAAGTATAGGGATGGCTATTTCTGATGCTTCTATTGGCTATATGGCACATTACGAAGATTGGTTGCCCATTTTTTCTTTCTTAAAAACAACCGACGCCGGTGATAGTTGGCAAATTGTTAGCACAGCGGGCATACCCAATGATGCTAGGGTGGTCAAAATATTGGTTGATGAAAACAATGCCGATATCGTATATGTACTAACAGGAAAAGCAAGGTTCAATTGCACCGACCCCAACTTGTACCGATCTATTGATGGGGGTAAAAATTGGACAAGAATTGGACAAGTAAATGGAGAATATCTTCAAATTCTTGATTTTGACCTGCACCCTACAGACCCAAGCATTATTTATATGAGCACCTTTAAAATGGCTGCCAATGGTTGCGATAAGCCCTTTTGGCAATATACAGAAGATGCAGGTGCATTTTTTAAAAGTGTGGATAACGGAGCATCATTTCAAAAAATAAGCGATCAAAATGGCATGGACCATAGTGGCGTTATCAGTGTTGGCAAAGACCCGAACAACATCAGTTTGATAAATATCATCAATACAGATAGCAGTGATGCCGATTCAGGCACTTGGAAAACCACAGATGCAGGCACAACTTGGTCGCGTACTGGAACCGTTGGAGGTTGGGATATTGTGTGTGCCCACCCCAATTATGCCTTTGTATATAGCTTTAATGCATTAGTGAAAACATTGACTAAAGATAGGTTTGATCCAAATAGGTTATATGGCGCATTCGGGCAGTGGAGCTGGAGCTCACTTGATGGTGGAGATCATATCAATAATATTTCGTGCAAAGAAATTGCTCCGAACGAGTATCTATCTACCGGAATGGAGAACATTGAGGGCAATTGGATCGATGTCAATGACACCAATTCAAATATAGTATATGTTGGGTATTACGATCTTGGTTTCTGGTATTCTAAAAACCATGGCGGTTCATGGAAGAAAAGCTTTCCTGATACGGGTACCTATCCTGACTATTCTTGGTGGGATGGCGGTGGATCCAACTGTAATTTTGTAGTGAGCGATCCCGAAAGAGAGCATGTGGTTTGGGCCAGTTTTTCTGCCGATCAACCCGACACTAAAAGTTCACTTTTTAAAAGCACCGAATACGGTGAAAACTGGACAATCAGCAATAACGGACTCAAAACCCTAGGACTTCAAATGCACGGATTGTCCATCGATCTAAATAGTGACCCAACGAATAGAACCTTGTTTTTAACGCAAGAGGGAGAGGTCTATAAATCTATCGATGACGGTGAAAATTGGATCAAAAAATCAAAGGCCATGACCGGGGTCAAATTTACCGAGGTTGACAAAAAAGATAGTCAATTGATTTATGCAGGGGGAGAAAGTGGTTTTTGGCGATCAACGGACGGCGGTGAAAATTGGAAGGAAGTCGGATTGCCTGAAATGCGCTATAGTACCACAATCGCAAATGCCGTTATGAGGCCTGATATTGTACCCAATGAAAATGACATAGAAGTAAACCCACCTATCGCCGAGTGGCAAGGGGTTTTCAATATTAAAGCAGATCCGAACATAAAAAACAGGGTGTATGTTGTTGCCTACGGCACTGGCAAGGGGCTCTACAAAAGCGATGATGCCGGTGACCATTGGGTGAAATTGTACACCAATGATAGAATGAGGGATGTTGCCATTGCACAACAAAATTCAGATATAGTTTATACCTCTTCGTCATACAATTACCATTCAGGGGGTTATGACGGATCGGGCAAAGGCATATTGGTGTCTTATGATACCGGTACCACATGGCAATCGGCCAACGACGGTATGG
>CAZEUV010000022.1:0-11257 GCA_964515285.1 uncultured Maribacter sp.
TCTGAATCTTATTAATAATCGTTTCATAGTCCTTTGAACTTTTTACAAAATCCATTTCCCCGAGCTCTATGATCAGATTGTTCTGTTCAGGAAAACTTTTGATAAACTCAAAATAACCTGTATTGATATTTTCAAGATATTCGGGTGCTATGTTCTGTTCATAGTCTCTGCCCCGCTTTTTTATATTTTCGAGCAAGCGTTCGGTAGTTTGGTACAGGTAGATGTAGATTTTGGGTTTTTTGACCTCTTTGTACATTAGGTTGAATAATTTTCGGTACAGATTGAACTCATCTTTTTGTAGGGTTATTTGAGCAAAGATCAACGATTTGTATATATCGTAGTCACTGACCATGAAATTTTTGAAAAGGTCGTATTGTGAGGTATCATCGGTGAATTGTTGGTAGCGATCGGCCAAAAAAGACATTTCCAAAGGAAAGGCATATCTGTTTTGATCCTCATAAAATTTTGGTAGAAAAGGGTTGTCGGCAAACCGTTCGAGAACCAATTTCCCGTTAAAATCATCGGCTATCCTATTGGCCAAGGTCGTTTTTCCTGCCCCAATGTTTCCCTCTATAGCTATAAAGTTGATTTGAGAAAAGAGTTCTGTCCTGTTTTTGTATAGACAATAGTGCATTTTTTCCAATTGACCCTTATCATTACATTCTTGCAATAAGTTTCGACTGTCTTTTTGTAGCACTGGGTGATAGAATTGCGGGGCAATATCGGATAGTGGTTTAAGTACGAATTTTCTGAAAGGCAATTCAGGGTGGGGTATAATCAGGTTTTCGGTAAAAAAAGCCTCCTTTTCGTAATACAGTATATCAATATCCAAAGTTCGGGCTTGGTAACCATCTTCTTGAGAGCGAACCCTACCCAGTTGCTTTTCGATTTTGAGTAAGTTGCTCAAAAGTTCTTGGGGAGGCAATTTAGTTTCCAGTGAAATACAGATATTTAAAAAATCATCGGCGTCAAAACCCCATGAACTACTCTGGTAAACAGGTGATATTCTAAGAACATCACCCACACTTTTATGAATGGCAAAGACGGCATCCTGAAGGTTGTTGGGTTTGTCGCCCATATTGCTACCGAGCGAAAGATATACCATGTTTTTCTCTTTCATAAGATATAAACAAAGTAAGTAAAACAAAATCACTTTGGTTATCTTTGATAGATATTTATAATATAGAACCAAATGAATTTTTTACGAAACTTTTTAGCGGCCGTTCTAGGTTGCCTTGTTGCCCTGGGCATTATTTTTATTATGTTTTTTGTTTTCGCCAGCTTGTTGGCCAGCTCTGAGGATAGTGCCTCTATTGAGGAAAATTCTGTTCTGGAGTTGCTCATAGATCAGCCAGTGAGTGATTTTGTTGGTGATAATGCCGAAGACCCGTTTCAGGGCCTTTTTGAAAAGTCACAAGGTTTAGACCAGATATTGAATGCCATCGCCGTGGCAAAAGATGATGATGATATTAAAGGTATAAGTATCAACAGTAATTTTCTAATGGCCGGCCTTGCGCAAACACAGGCTATTCGTAAAGCACTTCAAGATTTTAAAACAGGCGGTAAGTTTGTATACGCCTATGGCGATTTTTATATGCAGAAAGATTACTACCTGTCGAGCGTTGCCGATTCTATTTTTTTGAACCCGGTAGGAGCGTTGGATTTTAAAGGCCTTTCCTCAGAGGTTTTGTTTTATAAAGATCTTCAAGAAAAAACAGGAATCAAGATGGAGGTCATTCGCCACGGAAAATATAAAAGTGCTGTAGAACCCTTTTTGGCCAATGAAATGAGTGAGGCCAATAGAGTACAGATCAGTGAGCTTATCGGCTCACTCTGGAACTCGATGGTAGAGGATATTTCAGATGAACGAAATATACTTCCAAGTGATTTGAATATTATTGCGGATACCTTGGGAGGAAGAACTCCTGAGTACGCATTGGCTTCCGGACTTGTGGACGGGGTGGTTTTTTACGATCAATATGAGGAAAAGTTAAAGTATGCTGTTGATTCGGTTTTAGACAATGATTTGAACATTGTACTACTGAAAGACTATGTCATCCGCTCCAATAAAAAAATAAAGAAAACCGGAAAAAACAAGATTGCCGTGGTATTTGCCCAAGGTGAGATCATGTACGGTGAAGGTGGGCCAAATGTCATTGGTCAAGGTATTATCAATACCGCTATAATGAAGGCCAAGGAAGATGAAGATGTCAAGGCCATTGTATTGCGGGTAAATTCGCCGGGCGGTAGTGCCTTGGCTTCCGATATAATTTGGCGTGAAATTGAACTGGCAAAGCAAGTGAAGCCTGTAGTGGTGTCAATGGGTAATGTTGCCGCTTCCGGTGGGTATTACATAGCCGTTGGTGCTGACAAGATTTTTGCAGAACCCACTACGATTACAGGTTCTATTGGGGTGTTTGGTGCTATTCCCAATGTAAATGAATTGGCTGCCGATATGGGCATTAATGCAGAACAGGTAGGTACCAATAAAAATTCAGTCGATTATTCATTTTTTGAACCTATGACCGATGATTTCAGAAACATGGTGCAAGAAGGTATAGAAAGTACCTACAATACATTCTTGAAGCGTGTGTCTACGGGAAGAGGCATAACGGTCGCCGAAGCTGATAGTATGGCACAAGGTAGGGTGTGGAGTGGTGTCGATGCAAAACGAATCGGACTTATTGATGAATTGGGCGGTTTGAACGATGCGATTATCGAAGCAGCAAAAATAGCCGAATTGACTGAATATAGTATCAAGAAATATCCTAAGTACAAAACTGGTCTTGAAAAATTAATGGAAGATTTGGGCGGTGCGAGTGCCGAAGCGAGAAAGAGCATGATCGAACAGGAAATAGGTGCTGAAGCCTATTCTATCTTAAAGCAGGTGAAATCAGCCATGGAGCAGAAAGGCGTTCAAGCTAGAATGCCTTTTGTGCTTGATATAAAATAGGGTAGTTAAGAATTGTGAATACGCTCTGCCTTGAAAAATCAGGGCATGATTGTTAAAGCAGTTCGTTTTTGATATATTTGACCAAAGTCGAAGAGACAGTTTTGAAAGATAGGTTGTACTCGATTCGAACCAAAAACCATATGGCACTTCGTTTTGCAGTAATCGGCACTGGCTTTTGGGCCAACTATCAAATTCCCGCATGGATGGAATTAGAGGGTGTAGAGCTGGTTGCCTTATATAACCGTACCAGATCAAAGGCGGAAACATTTGCCCGTACGTACGATATTCCATCGGTTTATGATGATATCGAACAACTTCTTGCAACTGAAAAGTTAGATTTTGTTGATATTATTACTGATGTTGATACGCACGCCGCATTTACTGAAATGGCCGCAAAAAAAGGTATTGCGGTAATCTGTCAGAAGCCTATGGCTCCAAAACTCGCCATAGCAAAACAGATGGTTGAAACATGTGCTACCAATCATGTTCCCTTCTTTGTACATGAGAATTTTAGATGGCAGTCGCCCATTCGCAAGTTGAGGGAATTAATGAACAATGGGCAGATCGGAAAAATCTTTAAAGCCCGAATTACTTTCTGTTCTGGTTTTCCGGTATTTGAAAATCAACCTTTTTTGGCGGAATTAAATGAATTTATCTTGACCGATATCGGATCACACGTCTTAGACATCTGTAGATTTTTATTTGGTGAAGTAGAAACCCTAATGTGTCACACTCAATCGGTCAATCCAGGTATTAAGGGAGAGGACGTTGCCAATGTAATGATGAAAATGAATAGTGGTGTTTCGTGCTACGCCGAGATGTCATACGCTTCTATTTTAGAGTACGAACCATTTCCGCAGACATTTGTTTTGGTAGAGGGCGAGTATGGCTCTATTCATTTGACAAAAGATTATGAGCTTCGGGTGACCACAAAAAAAGGAACTGAGGTCATGCGCGCTGAGCCGAAGATGTATTCTTGGCTTGATCCTGAATACGCCTTGGTGCATTCGAGCATTGTCGATTGTAACCATGATATTCTAAATGCCCTGCAAGGCAAGGCAAATGCCGAAACAACTGGAATCGATAATTTTGAAACCGTACGATTGGTACACGCAGCCTACGCATCGGCAAGAACTGGGCAAATAATCGATATGAACTCTTTTTAATGGCAAAACTCAAACTTGGTCATATAAGTAAATCGTTTCCTGGTATAAAGGCGCTCGACGGTGTTGATTTTGATATTCGCCCCGGTGAAATACATGCGCTGTGCGGAGAGAACGGTGCAGGAAAAAGTACCTTGATGAACATATTGGTCGGTAATCTTCAGCCTGATGAAGGTACCATTACCATCAATGATCGACCAGTCACTATTCACAAACCACAAGAAGCCTTTGCACTTGGTATTTCAATTGTCTACCAACATTTGAGTTTAGTCGGAAATCTGAACGTGGCTGAGAATATTTTTGCCAATCAACAGCCTAGAAACGCCATAGGGCTAATTCGGTCAGATGAGCTTTACCGTAAGACCAGGGTATTGCTCGAAGAATTGGAGATTGAGGAAATAAACCCAAAGACCCTAGTTGAAAAGTTATCGCCCGCCCAAAAACAAATGGTAGAGATTGCAAAGGCTCTGGCCAAGAATCCGTCTGTTTTTATTTTAGACGAACCGACAGCATCACTTACCGAAAAAGAAAGTAGGACATTGTTTGCCATTCTTCAAAAGCTAAAAAGTCGGGGTACGGCCATTATATACATTTCACACCGTTTAGAAGAAATTTTTTTACTGGCCGATCGAATTTCTGTGTTAAAAGACGGAAAGTACCAAGGCACCTTCTTAAAACAGGATTTGACCGAGGCGAAGCTGATCAAGTTGATGGTGGGCCGCGATATTGAAAACCTGAAAGTTGATACCTATGTGACCGATGAGGTATTGCTCTCTGTTAAAAACCTCTCAGGAACACGGTTCAAGAACATTACATTTGATTTGAATAGAGGTGAAATTCTGGGCCTGGCAGGATTAGTGGGTGCCGGGCGCACTGAGATTGCCCTGGCCATTTTTGGTGAAGACCCGTATGATTCGGGTGAAATCGTATTACGGGGCGAACTTCTTCCGAAAGGCCATCCATCAAAATCAATTTCGAAAGGTATAGCCTATGTTCCTGAAGATCGTACAAACCTTGGACTATTTACAGAGATGAGCGTTCAGGACAATATTATTTCAGGGAATTTATCCAATGCAACGAAGGGGATGTTTTATAGTCCATCCAAAGCTAAGGAACTGGCAATTGCTTCAAAAGAAAAATTAAGGATAGCTTCGCCAAATGTTGCACAAAAGGTGAACAACCTCAGTGGGGGCAACCAGCAAAAAGTAGTATTGGCCAAATGGCTGCTCACCAATCCCGATGTTTTGATTGTCGATGAACCTACCCATGGTATTGATGTAGGTGCAAAATTTGAAATTTATGGTATTCTCAAAACATTGGCACAACAGGGAAAAGGAATTTTAATGATTTCAAGTGACCTGCCCGAACTGTTGGGCATTTGTGATCGAATTTTGGTCATGAACAAAGGAAAATTGGCTGGTGCGGTCTTGGGTAAGAACGCATCCGAGGAAAAAATAATGGCCTTGGCCTCAAACTAACAATTTAAAATTATGTTTCAACGAATTATTGAAGAACGTATTTATTCATTGGTCATCTTGTTGGTGATTATTTGTGGTGTCGCGAGTATTCTGTTTCCTACCACCTTTCCAACATTTGATAATTTCAGTCAGATTTTCCTAAATGTCTCTATTGACACCATCGTGGCCGTGGGTATGATGATATTGTTGATCTCAGGGGCTTTCGATTTATCAGTTGGTTCTGTAGTGGCCTTTACGGCCTGTTTTACAGCCTATCTGATGCATGTTGCACAACTTCCCGTTCCTGTGGCAATTACGCTCGGAATGATTGGGTCATTGGCCATTGGTTGGGTAAATGGGTACCTCATTGCCCATAAAGGAATAAATGCCATGATACAAACCTTGGCCATGATGGGTATCATTCGTGGGGCGGCTTTGATGATAAGTGGGTCGGGCGTTCAGAATTTACCTTATTGGTTCAATACCATCGGTCAATCAAAGTTGCTAGGCATTCAAATGCCGATATGGTATATGCTCTTGACCGTGTTTGTTTTCGCCTTTCTGTTTAAGAAAACGACCTATTTTAGACAGTATTATTACATTGGCGGAAATGAGAAGGCTGCCGATTTATCGGGTATTCGGGTGAAAAGGATGAAACTACTCGGATTTGTCATTTCTGCGGGCTTGGCAGGCTTTGCAGGTATATTGTTGGCATCAAGGTTGGGTGCAGCATTACCGACTATTGGCAGAGGCCTTGAACTCAGAGTGATTACCGCCGTTATTTTAGGAGGTGCCAGTTTAAGTGGTGGCTACGGAAAAATTCCTGGTGCCTTACTCGGAGCCCTGTTTATGGGAATCATTGCAAATATCATGGTAATCGCTAGGGTATCAGGGTATTGGCAAGAGATTATTTTAGGCGCAATTTTGATTATTACTCTATGGTTGGATAAGGAATTGCACAAAAAATATTCCAACCCCATATAATATGTGTTATAAAAAAATAAAACGAATGAGACATACTATAGTTTTTTTAGGTATTCTACTTGTGGTATTTGGCTGTACGCTTCCTCCAAAAAATGCAGACGAAGCCTTGGGTAGACCCCGTGTTGAGCTTCAAACCTTGGACATTGAAAATGAGGAATACGTGATGGTGACAACAGCAGTAACAATGCCGATGTATATGAACCGTGATCAGAAGGCATTTAAAAGCTGGGGTGAGAAAATGAACGTAAAAGTCGCCATACTGGGTCCGGCTGATTGGGATGTTCCGGCGCAGATCAATACCATTGAAGAGGTTATCGGCACCAAGCCAACGGGCTTGCTTATCAACGGAACAGATCCGGCAATTGCCCAAGTAATAAACAAGGCTGTTGCAGCAGGTATTCCTACCGTTGTATACGATTCCAATATTCCGAATGCAAACCATCATGCTTTTTTGGGCACCGATTGGTACGAAATCGGAAAAATGCAGGGTGAAGAAATGGTAAGACTGATTAATGGGAAAGGCAAGATTGCGTATATGGGTATTTTGGGGATGTCGAACATGGAGTCTGGATTTCAAGGATTGTTGGATGTATTGAAAAACTACCCTGACATTGAGGTGGTAGGAAAGTTTGACAGCAAAGCCAGTGTGGAAGAGGCTGCCCGCATAAGTTCGGATATAATTTCCGCTCACCCTAACATAGCAGGTATATGTGGATTTGACGGACCTTCAGGTCCAGGTATTTCTTTGGCGGTAAAAGAGGCCGGTAAGGTGGGTAAGATTAAAATCACTACCGTAGATGGTGAGCCTGAGCACCTTCAACTTGTCAAGGAAGGTGTCATACAATTATTGGCGGCGCAAAAACGAGAACTTTTCACTTGGTACGGTGCACAATTTTTATATGATATGGTACACCGTACAAATAGCTTGTCGAATAATGATGCTAAGGCAGGTATTACCAGTATTCCGTATCAAGTCAATACCGGTCTGCTTAAAATCACAAAGGAAAATGTTGATCAGTTCATGAGGTAAAATAAAAAACCAAGTATTTTCGAATGGAAAGGATTAAAGCAAAATATTGGATCGAAACCGCCCATCCTATTGAAAAAGCGGTAGAGGCCTTGGCAGGCGAACAATCAAGTGGTACGTTCTTGACCGTACCGGGAGAGACACCCGAATTAAGAAAAAAACATGGGGCCGAAGTTGAACGAATCGATATTGTAGGAGAAGTGTCATCACCTTCCCTGCCCGGGGCTTCTGTACCTAAAAACTCTGTGAGTCCTATATACCAACAGGCGCAAATAGAAGTTTCTTGGCCAATTGCGAACATGGGTGTCAACCTTTCGAATTTAATGGCCACGGTAGCAGGAAACCTTTTTGAGCTCAATCAATTTTCAGGGCTAAGGCTTTTAGATGTTGAAATTCCGGAATCCTATTCTTCAAAATATAGCGGACCGAAGTTTGGTATTGAAGGAACCCGGAAACTTGTAAACGTATACCATCGCCCTATCATTGGCACGATTATAAAACCGAGTGTAGGCTTGACCACGGCCCAAACAGCGGAGCAAACAAAAACACTCATTGAGGCGGGTCTTGATTTTTTGAAAGATGATGAACTCATGGGCGATTCACCGCATTCAAGGTTTGAAAGTAGGGTTGATGCAGTGATGAACGTCATCAATGAACATGAGGCAAAGACAGGTAAGAAAGCTATGTTCGCGTTCAATATAAGTGGTGATGTTGACGATATGATCCGTAGGCACGACTATGTTTTCAAAAAAAAGGGAACCTGTGTCATGGTTAGTTTAAATTGGATTGGCATAAGCGCCTTGGCAAAACTGAGAAACAATTGCGAGTTACCGATTCACGGCCATCGAAATGGGTGGGGACTGATGTCTAGAAGTCCGTATATTGGAATCGATTTTACGGCCTTTCAAAAAATTTGGCGCCTAGCAGGTGCAGACCAGATTCATACCAATGGCCTGCGAAATAAGTTTTGTGAAGATGATACGTCCGTTATTATGTCTATAAAGGCGTGCCAAACCCCCCATGGTGGAAAGAGGGTTATGCCGGTCGTTTCTAGTGGGCAGTGGGCTGGCCAAGCTGTCGATACCTATAAGGCCATTGGCAATTCAGATCTGATGTATGTGTGCGGTGGTGGAATCGTGGCACACCCCTCTGGCATTGCAGCAGGAGTGAAGAGTATTAAGCAGGCATGGGAAGCTGCTATAAAAGGAGAATCTTTGGATAATTATGCGCAGGAACACCCTGAATTACGGGAAGCACTTGATTTTTATGGAAAACTTTTGAAAAAATGAAGCAGGAATTGAAATTTAGCTTTTATGGTGACGATTTCACGGGATCGACTGATGTGATGGAATCCCTTTCGTTCAATGGTATTCCGGCGGCCTTGTTTCTTGAGGCTCCCGAACCTGAAGAGGTCGGTGATTTTCGTTTGAAAAATACCCATATCGCTGGCGATCATAAATTAAAGGCTTTTGGTGTGGCCGGTGTGGCCAGATCGCTGACCCCGGATCAGATGAACGAAGAATTACCCGGCATTTTAGAGAAAATCTCTAAAATACCAACTCAGTATTTCCATTATAAAGTATGTTCGACTTTTGATTCGTCTCCCCAAGTCGGAAACATAGGGCATGCCGTTGATATTGCCCTTCAATATTTCCCGTCCTCACATATTCCTTTGGTTGTGGGTATTCCTTTATTGAACCGTTTTTGTGTATTCGGAAACCTGTTCGCCAGAGTGGATGATACAACCTACAGGATCGATCGGCATCCGACCATGTCAAAACACCCGATTACGCCGATGCACGAGGCTGATTTAAGAATACATTTGGGCAAACAGACCGATCTACCAGTTCGATCGGTAGATGTTCTGCAATTGAGAGACGAGGAAACGAGTAGTGCACATTATAAAAATTTGACAGCTCAAGAAGGGTTTATTTTGTTCGATGTTCTAAGACATCAGCACCTTGAACAGATCGGTAAGCTAATAGATGATGGGCAGAGGGCACCTCAACAGCTACTCGTCGGGTCGTCGGGTGTGGAGTATGCTCTATGCAATCATTGGCAACATAGCGGAACAATAGAGAAACCGTCTGCGCCTACCCATACAAAAAAGGCAGACCGGTACATGGTAATTGCCGGTAGTTGTTCACCTTGTACGGCCGATCAAATTCAATATGGTATTGACGTGGGGTATTCGGCCATTCGGGTCGATTCGGTGAAATTAGTAGAAAACAGGGCTCTGGAAATAATAAACTGTACGAATGCCTGTCTGAAAGCATTGGAAAATAATCGTGTGCCTATACTGTACTCTGCTTTAGGTCCTGATGATCCGTGTATAGAAGCAACCAAGATCACCTTGAAAAATTCTTCAACTAAAGAATCCATTGGGTCTTTTCTGGCCAGTGCCCAAGGTGAGATACTTAAGAATATCATTGACAAAACTGGCAAGTTGCGGGTAACCGTTGCGGGTGGTGACACCTCTGGCTTTGTAACCAAAACTCTGGGAATATATGCCCTAGAGGTGCTTGTGCCGATTGCCCCCGGATCACCATTATGTATAGCCCATGCAAAAGATATCAGATACGATGGCTTGGAGATTTCATTGAAGGGGGGGCAAAATGGAAATTCAAGGTTCTTTGAATATGTGAATAACGGCAAGGCGGAATAATAGATTAAAACTGATTTAACAATGAACTGGTTTATACTTTTTGTTTGGAACCGAAAATATCGGCTTTTGTGACCAGATGAAGCCATTTTTTAGCAACATAGCAGAGCTACGGTGGTCAAAAATGACGAAATATGGGTGCAAAATGTGATATTTGTAGGTAAAAGAGAAAGTTTAAATCAGTTCAAGACTAAAAACAAACGATATGAAGAAAGTTGCATTAATTGGGGCAGGAGGAAAAATGGGTGTTCGGCTTACGCGAAACCTTATCGATTCTGATTACGAGGTTTCGTACTTAGAGGTTAGCCCAGAAGGTATTGAAAAGGTAAAAGAGAATGGCGTATCTGTTTCTACGGTAGAAGAAGCAATTCCCGATGCCGATATTGTGATTTTTGCGGTACCTGATGTTCTTATCGGAAAAGTGGCTTCCTTGTATGTGCCAAAAATGAAAAGTGGATCAATAGGTATGTGCCTAGACCCGGCAGCCCCTTTGGCTGGATATTTACCTGAAAGGGATGATATCAGTTATTTTGCATCCCACCCTTCACATCCCTCGGTGTTCAATTGGGAAATTACCGAAGAGGCGCACTATGATTATTTTGGTGCCATTGCGGCCAAACAGACCATTGTCTGCGCTCTTATCCAAGGAAAAGAAGAAGATTATGTTATAGGTGAGATGTTGGCAAAGACCATTTATGCCCCGGTTACAAAATCGTTTCGGATAACGATAGAACAAATGGGTATATTAGAACCTGCACTTTCTGAAACCTTTGCGGCAGCGATGATCACCGTTATGAAGGAAGCCGTTGACGTTGTCGTGGAAAAAGGTGTGCCCAAAGAAGCGGCATATTCTTTTTTTCTCGGACATATCAATATCGAACTGGCCTTGCTTTTTGGCCAATTACCAGGGGGGCAGTTTTCTGATGCGGCAATAAAGGCAATAGAGATCGGTAAGAAGCAGATTTTTAAAGACGATTGGAAAAAAATATTCGAGGCAGATAATGTCGCTGA
>CAZEUV010000022.1:11357-31468 GCA_964515285.1 uncultured Maribacter sp.
AGCAGATTTTTAAAGACGATTGGAAAAAAATATTCGAGGCAGATAATGTCGCTGAACAGATCAAGGCTATTACCTAGATATGAACGATTTCAATTTTTTCAAAATATCATTTTGATCAAGAAGAAGTATGCAGTCCAATATTATAGCTCATGGGGTGATTAATGATTTGCCAAAACCGATAGTACTTAATGCGGGTACGTTGAGAATGGCCTATGAAGGTGGTTTTATAAGCCATTTGAAAATAGGAAAAGTTGAAATTGTGCGCATGATCAATCATATGGTACGAGACCATAATTGGGGTACGGTGCCCATGGTGATCTCTAACCAAAAAATAGAATCGGGTACTACTGAATTCTTTATTGAATATGAAGGCCGTTGTAAGCAAGGTGATGTTGATTTTTTATGGAAATGCAGCATTGAGGGCAAAAACGACTCTAGCATTACATTTAAGATAGATGGGAAGGCCCTCACTGATTTTAGGCGAAACCGGATCGGGTTTACGGTTTTGCACCCTATAGAAACCTGTGCAGGTAAAGATTGCACCATCACCCATTCGGATAGTTTGGAAGAAGTACGGCAATTTCCGGTATTTGTGAGTCCTACTCAACCTTTTTTTGATATTAAGGCAATGGCATGGAAACCAGCAGATGGTATAAACGCCATGCTTTGTTTTGAAGGTGACATCTTTGAAACGGAAGATCAGCGCAATTGGATAGATTCATCGTATAAAACGTATTGCACTCCTTTGTCGGAACCCTTTCCTAAGCGTCTGAAGACAGGTGATGAGGTCAGTCAGACCATTCGGTTACAAGTTCTTACAGAACAACAAGGCTCAGATGCCGAAACAGGCTCATTGACTTTTCATCTGAATAGAAGAAACCCCGTTCCTTTTCCAAAATTTGGTATTTCTTTGAGTACCCTGCCCCATACCGAGTATATTATTGCACAACTTCAAGACTTGCCAATTGACTATGTGAGGATAGCGTTAAAAATGAACGAGCAAGATCCATTTATTTTGCAACAAGCTGTTGAGGTGATTTCAAAATTAAAATGCTCTTTAGAAATAGCGCTGTTTGTAAAAGAGCCTCTTAGCGAAGATTTTATTCAAAGTTTAGTGCCATTGCGCAAAAGTATTGTTCAATTTATAATTCTTCCATTACACAAAAAATGTACTGATGAAAAATTGATAAACGAGAGTGTTCCACAATTGAGAAAGCATTTTCCGAAGAGCAAAATAGGTGGTGGTACCGATGCGTTTTTTGCTGAATTGAACCGAGAAAGAACACCAACTGATAAGATTGATTTTTTGACGTTTTCTGTAAACCCCCAAGTGCATGCTTTTGATATAGATGCCATGACCAAGACCTTGGCGGCACATAAATATGTAGTTGAATCTTGCAAGCAGTTTGCAGGCCAAAAAGATATTCATGTTGGCCCCGTAACCTTAAAGATGCGCTGGAACCCTAATGCAACTGGAAAGGCCAAAGAACAAGAGCTATCTGAAAAATTACCTGAGTATACTGACCTCCGCCAGCTTTCACTGTATGGGGCAGTCTGGACATTGGGGAGTTTTAAGTATTTGGCTGAAAGCCAAGTGAGCGCTATAACCTATTTTCAAACCTGTGGTTGGGCCGGTTTGATGCCGCACCCTAATGAATCTTGGCCTTCAGAATATCTTGTGTTCGAGAAATCCATCTACCCGATGTATCTTATGGTAAAAGAAATTCTAAAGCATAAAAAGAAGAGTATCGTGCCATTTATCAGTTCGAAGCCTACCGACATTGACGGTGTTGCTTTCGTCGATAAAAAGGGTGAAATTACGATAGTGGTCGCGAATTTCACGAACGCGGTAAAGCATATTGAAATTCCGGTTACTGAAAAAATAACTAAAGCAAAAATTATTGATGCTTCAACTATTCAAAACCTCGTTCTATCTCCGTCAACATTGAAAAATATGTGTACGGTGACAGTCGGCACTATGTTTTCGCTCCAGCCCTTTGGTTTTGCAATATTGGAATAGGGTGTGGTCAAATGACGAGAACAATAAGGGTTGAAATTTCTGAACAATTGCATATCTTGAGTATTATTGTTTAAAATGAACTTATGAAAAATATACTATTGGTTTCGGTGTTTGTGTTTTCGTGCAATGCGATCAGGGTGAATTACGATTACGATAAAGAAACCGACTTCTCAAGCTATACTACCTACAATTATTATGCGGACATGGATACCGGTCTTAGCGAATTAGATACAAAACGCTTGTTGAGATCTATTGATATCGTCTTACGAACCAAAGGCCTACAGTTATCCGAAGAGTCTGACTTTCTTGTTAATATACACAGCCAAATGTTTCAATCACCACAACGCAATACGGTTGGTGTGGGTGTAGGTGGTACGGGTAGAAGAGTAGGTGGTGGTGTAACCATTGGTATTCCTGTGGGAAAATCAAAACTTGAAAGGCAGATACAGTTCGATTTCGTTGATAGGGTTAAAGATGCTGTATTTTGGCAAGCAACCAGTAATATTTCTTTTAAAGAGAATATTCCGCTGTTGGTCAAGGAAGAGAGAATACAGGAATTGGTTGAGAAGGTTTTTGCCGAGTATCCCCCAAAATAGAAGAACGTGTTTTTATATTTCTAGGTAAAGAAAACATTGTTTGTAAGAATACTTCTTTTGTTGAAAACTTTCGTTTGTGGTCTTTTTAAATTTTCATAATTTAGCCTAACACAAAGGAAATCATCCCTTTTTGAGACCCAAACCTATCTTGAAACAATGTACCTATAGTTCAAAATCAACTATAGATTTTTCGAGTTTTTAGTAAACTGTGTTCCCCCATCACAAAATACGAAAACGAAAATTCTTTTGAATGGCAAGATGTGCAATGTACTATATTGACAACCATAAGATCGAGGTTGTCAATACTTTTATGGGGAAAGAAAAAATACTTCTCAACGGTATAAAAGTTTCAGAAAAATATGCGGATATAGGTGACTTCCATACCTTTTCTATTGGTAAGAACCATTACCGAATTGCACAAAGGAATCTGGGTTACGGCAAAGATGGAAGTACATTTGAAATAAGGAAAAATGGTATGCCGCTTTCATTGACCAACCTACTTCCTCAGACTTCTACCCAATTGTTCGTTCTTGTTATTGTTTTAGGGCTGGGGTTTGGTTTTACCCTTGGTATTTTATTTTACAATCTATTTTGGCCTGCAATGGGTATTTAATCCGCATTCTGATTTTCTTAGGCGTAAAACGTGAACATAAAAAACGGTTTCATTGGTGAAATGAAACCGTTCTCGATTTTATATACTTGTTAGTATCTACCCGTTTAGCAAATCTTTGTATTTATCTTTATAAACATAGAGCATTATGATATTAAAGACCAGTAGTCCTGCTGCCATGGGTATGCCTACTGGTGCCAAAAATACATGAAACATGACCGCATTTATCGAAATGCTCATCAGTATCAACATCATTAAGGCGGCGTATTTATTGAGCAGTAATGACAAGCCCGCTACAATTTCGACGATGGCCACCATGGGCATGGTCTTTGAACCCATAAGGGCGGCAAAATAATTATTGGCTGCTTCTGGCATTTCTCCCATAGGCATAAAATGCATGAATTTATTTGCGCCGAACATGAGCAACATGAGTCCGAAAATGATTCTTAACGCTAAAGTTACTTTTGAATTCATAATCATTGGTTTTATTGTTATTACTAAAGATAATAATTAATTCACCACCTTCGTCGAAATTTAACCAATTAACTTTCAGTAAGTTACTCTATTTTTATTCGTACTCCTTCACTATGGCTACTGAATTCGGGGGCGTACATGCTCTGGATTGTTGTGATGCCATTACTGAAATCACCGGCATTGTTGACCCTTAGGTCATATTCAAAAACAAAGACCCCTTTGGGTAGGTAATCAAAAAAGAAATTGGTGCTGGCGTCTTTGGTGCTTTCGTAATACCCAAGGCCGTCTTGCCATTTATACCTTGACAATACGTTTATTGGCTCTAGGGCAGAGGCGCGCATATCTTTCATGTGAACAAATTCCATTGGGCGATCTACGTTTAATTCAATTCTGACACGAATCAAATCACCTACTTTCAAGCTTGTTTTTGAGTCGATAAGTGAAATCTCTTCTCCAGTATCAGTATTCTTTTTTAGAAAGAGTTTCTTTTTTAGTTTTAGAGGAGTTTCCGCCGAGGTAATCTTGTCCAGATCTTCAAAATATTGCCAGTAAAGTGCCCCCCAGGCAATGCCCTCTCCTTTTTTACTGATCTGTACTTCGGCCATTTTAGATTTTACCTCATTATCGTTCCAAGCGGTTTTGTAATATCCTGTGCCTGCTTCCACTTTTATGCTTTCCAGTTTTGAAACGTCTATTTTTTCTCCTCCAACGAGTACTTCTACGGCCTCTGTAACTGAAAGCCAATCACTGCCTTGCAACAATAGTGCATAGATTGCTTCGGTAGTTGCTTTGGTGGTTTTCCATTGATTCGTTTGTTTGTTTTTCAACAGCCATATTTTAAGGTTGTCAATGGTTTTGGTATCATTTTTAATTTCTGAAAATGCTTCGATCAATAATGCTTGGGTCTCGATAGGGGCTTGGTACCAATACCATGAATTGGTGTTCTCTTTCCAATACATACCCAACTCCTCAGAAACAATGCTATTTTCTTCGAGCGACCTTATTATTTTGTTCGATGTGGTCGAATCATCCATTCTGTTTAAAACTAGGGCCAACATTCCTTTGGAGTATAGGCTTCTGTTCACCCAATATTTTTGTGCCTGACCTTTGTAATACGCGGTAATTTCATTTACTTTTTTAGACTTTTTGACATCAGTGAAAAAGCTTCGCATATAGAGGTAATGGATTTGTGTCTGGCTCAAATGATCATCTTTCAGGCTCGTGGCGTACTTTTTCATACGATTGTACTCATTGATAAATTCATCATCTAAATAGCGTATTGCCCTTTTAACCATATCGTTACTGGGCTCAGTCGAAGTAAGTTTGTTCAAATGCCCTAGACCGGTAATGATGTGTTGCGTGATAAACCTATTATCGGGTCCACCATTGAACCATGCCCAAGCGCCTGAAGATTTTTGGTTCTGTTTCAATTTGTTCAAAGCGATTGCTTGTTCGCTCTTCATCTTATTTAGGTTGAAAAGAAGCGCAATGCGTTTTTTCTGCGCTGTTTCTGATTGGGCGTCTCGCAACCAAGGTGTTTCTTGGATCAAAAGCGATTTCAGTTCTTGGTTCTTTTCCAAATTGCTTACCAAGGCATCAGTGTTGGCCCATTGGTCGAATACATCTTGAATTCTGGGGTTTGAGTTGGTGATATGGCTTGCTAGGGTATTGGCATAGTATCTTGAAAATGTTTGCTCGTTGCATTCATATGGGTATTCCATTAAATACGGTAATGCCTGTACTGCGTACCAAGCAGGATTGGAAGTCATCTCCAAGGTCAATTTGTGATGTTTCAAGGTAGTTGAGGTATTGTCCCTCAATTTTTTCAAGACAAAAGTTTTGGTCTGGTTACTGCGTACCCACATCGGCAGGGTTTCGGTTACCAGCATTCTATTGGTCAAAACGGGTAGTACATTTTGTTCTCCATCACTAAAATCTCCCGCTTTGGCAATGATCTTATATTGCACGGCCTGAATGTTTTCTGGGATTTTCAATGTCCATGAAACTTGAGTGTTTCCCAAGGAATCTACTTTAAAGGCCAATTCGCCAAGACCCCCTCCGCCTGTGGCACCTCCCCCCAAGGGGGAGGATAAGAGCAATTTTGATGAAATATCTTTACCAGATAGTACATCGGTCAATTCTAATTTTGCTTGGCCAGAAAGTGTTTTATCAGTTAGATTGGCAATTTTACTACTGATTACGATCTTATCTCCTTCTCGCAAGAATCTGGGTGCATTGGGCATGACCATCAATTCTTTTTGGGTAACGGTCTCTAAGGTTCTTACTGAACTTTTCAAGGTTTTGGTATGCGCCAGCAACTGTAATTTCCATTTGGTCAATGCTTCCGGCGTGGTGAAACTGAAAGAGACGTTTCCTTCTTTGTCAGTCAATAACTGTGGAAAGAAAAAGGCGGTTTCTTGAAGGTTTTTACGAATTTTTACATCGTTAAAAGAAGATTCTTGGTTTTCTTTTTGTTCGGCTATCGATTCTTGGGTTTTTGGTTTGTTTACCCCTGTTTTGTCTTTTCTCGTAGGGGCTGATTTCTCTTCTACAATTATTTCATCTAGTTCGGCTTCATCGTTCATTTCGGCCATTGGAGTGGCATTTTTTTTCATTCTATTACCAACTAATCCATACGCATGGCCTCTAAGTAGACGACCATATCCAAAGTGCAATCCAAACCAATCAAACGAATCAAAGTACTGGGTTTTGTAGCTGTAGCTATCGTAATCAAGGTTGTATGTGTTAAAGGAATTCGTACCAAAACTTTGGTTTGCATTGGCATATCTACGTGAATAATAGGTAGGTTCAATCAGTGGGTCAAAGCCCCAGTAATGACCCCTGAAGGCATCTAAAGAGGCATCGTACATACTGGCCAATAATTCAGCGGCAACCTTATCGCCCTTGGGGCCTTTGATTTTGAACGACCAGGTTTCATCTGTACCAGGCTGTAATTTGTCACGAAAGGTGAGGGTTTCAATTTCTAAATCGTTACTAGGGTAGGGCACTGAAATTAATAAATTACCCGATTGAAATGAATTGAAGGCAGCGTAGCTGTAAGTGATAGCAAAGCCACCTAGGTCATCTTTAGTTACGGGAACCGTAAAGGACACTGAGTTATTGTTCAAATGGATTAACTGGGTGTCAATGATCTTTTGGTCTTTTTCAACATAAACCGTAGCGGTCATATCTTCTGAACTTGATAATAAGGTAACTTTGACCTTGTCGCCGATCTTATAATTTTGTTTATTGGTCTTGATTTGAAACAATTGATTGTCGGCGAGATTTTGATCATTGTCACTGAAGAAGGTAGTCTGAACAATATCTTTTACCAATTGTCCAAATTTGTCCTTGCTTTCCAGTTCGATTACGTACGCGCCCGAGAGCCATATTTTTGTATTTTTCAATAGAATTTCGGTGGATGTTCCAGTATCAAAAGGCGATTGCCAGACCAACTCGCCTTTTTTCCAATTTGAAGGGTCGTCCTCATTGCTGTGGGCATCATGGGGATACAATTCTTTAAACTTGGCCTTACTGAACCCTTCATAATCAGGTGCTGGCCAAGTACGGGGTCTAAGTACATTTTTAGGAGCTTTTAACTTGTACATTTTCAGCGTTCCCTTTGCTGGAACAGACTGTCCGTTTAAGTTGTTGGTAGCAACGGTAATATTTATTTCTTTTTCATCCTTGTTCAAAGGGTTGGGTACATTAATAGTGGCGGTCATTGTATGATACCCAATCGTAACTACTGTGGTTGTACTATGTGTTTCTCCATTGATGTCGGTAACATCAGCGGTGACTTCATAACTGAAAGTGGGTAGGTTTTTTTTGTCGACCGAGTTATCGGGTAGGGCCTTAAAATCGATTTCGTACGAGCCAGAAGCATTGGTGGTGGTTTCGCCATGGGCGATTTCTTGCGGTGTGGTATTGTAATAGGGATGATACCAGTAGTACCATCTTGGAAAATAAACCACTCTTTTCACACGGTACGTTACCTTGGCATCGGTAATCATACTTCCCGCATAGGCAGTAGCTTTTCCTTTTACCTTGACACTATCGTTCACCTTATAGGTCTCGGTAACGGGTTCAAAGAAGGTCTCGAACTTGGGGCGTTTGTATTCTTCTACAGAGAAATTGGCATACCCGTTTATGGCTACTTGTTTTGAGCTGACTTGAAGCGAAAAATTGCCCGTAAGGCCATTGTTGGGTAGTATGAATTCCCCAGAAAAAGAACCATAATCATTGGTCTTGAAACTTTGGGTCGCAACGGTTTGGTAATTGACATCTTTTAATTCAACGTTTACCGAAGTGTTTTTCAACACTGAAGACACACCCTGATTGTTTTGTATGGCAATGCCCTTGAAATATAAGGGTTGACCCGGTCGGTATATACTGCGGTCGGTAAACAAAAAACAAGAGTTCGTGATTTCTTGCGGGCTTTGATTGTAGGTACTACTGACATAAAAATCATTGAAAAGAGCTTTGTCATTTTCGTGGGCGATACTGATGTTTACATCGTTCCAATGCGCTTTGGTAAGGGGCAAGGTGACTGTGCCCATTTTATCTGAAAACAGGGTTTTACTCAATTTGGGGCGATTGTAATTCTTGCGATAAGTGAACGTTACTTTTGCTTCGCTAATAGGATTTCCGTTTTGTCGGTTTACCACTTGAAAGTAATGGTGGGTATTCGTTCGGGTTTCTACCAAAGCCATATTGGTCACTTGTACCTGACTATAAGAAAAGGTTTTGCTTGTATTGTTTTTCGGGACCGCCAAAATCATATAAAGTCCGTTGCCCAAAGGCGGCATTGAAATTTCGGTGCTATGCGATTGATAATCTTTTTCGTTTTTTAGTTCATTTTGCCATTGTTCGGCAATTGATAGTTTTTTGAGGAACGCCAGTTTTTTCTTTTCAGGATATAGCTCATTCAATTGTTTCATTTGGCTTTGCGATATCTTACGCACTGAGAGCTGCAAACCGTCATAGTTTTTATAAGAGACCAATAACCGTGCGGTCGTATTTATGGGAATGTGCTGTTCTGTCGTTAATTGTAGATTTTTGGTGAAAATTTGGATTTTTAGACCTTTACATTTATCGGCGCCCCTGCTTTCGGGAAACCCTGAAATCACGGATTCACAAATTTCTAACGCCTCTTTATATCTCCAACGATGTGTTTCGTTCACATTTGGTTGATAGGTGTTGCCTTGTTGCTGGTACAATGCGGCGATCTCGTATTGATAAAGTGAACTGTTTGAATTCTGTTTTAGACCTTCTGCCGTGTTTTGAAGTACCTCTAAATACTGTTCGTCTTTATTTTCAAATGTTGCATATTGACGAATGAACTTAAGGCGTTCGATGTCTACATCGGCATAGGCATCAAAAGACTTGTCGCCCAAATGAAATTTCAGTAATTGTTGATAAATCAATAGTGCTTTTGATTGTAACGAGGTCTTGTCTTTGGTGTCGATGTTTCGCTGGGTAAATTGATAGGCCTCGCATAAAATTTCAGGATCATTCAACTCAAACTTATCGGCAGGTCTTGTAATGTTGTTTTCACTTGTTTTGTAGAACTGAAGTGCCGTATGCGCCAGCAAGTCGAATAGGGTAGGGCGGTACAATTCTGAATTGAGTTGTTTGTCGAGAATGTCGTCAAATAGACTTGTTTTGATCTCTTTTAAATCTTTTTCGTTTTTCAACGATGCTTCGAAATGAATACTTATCTCTTCGAACAATGTGGTCAGATCCCAAGTTCTGAAATCGGTGGAATCTACTTTAGTTTCCGTTTTTGTACGATTGTAAAATTGATATCTATTTTGTTGAAAATACTGCCAGTAGAGATTGGCCAAATAGTTTTCTAATACATTCTTAGTGGGAAATTTGCTCTTGTCTATCTCAGACTTGAAATCATTGATAATCTTCAATTGCGCATCTTCCTCAAGGGTAATTGCGTATTTAGAGGTGCACAATAGGGCTTTTACGATTTGGGCCGAATTTTTCTCCTTTTTAGCTTTTTCTGAAATAGCGTTGACCACTTTCAAAGCAGATTTGGTCAGGGCATCACTTTCTAGTTTTTCTACATTTTTCCATAAACTTGTATATGAATCATTGTTTTTCTGCGATTGCGCCGTGTGCGAAAAAACGAATAGTGCGAGTATAATGGTAATGTTCTTCATAGGTATAAAATTACATAACAAATATGTATCCTATTCCATTGACGGACAATATTAAATGAGTAAAAGGGCATGATGGGTGAGTTAACGGCACTAAATTCCCAAAAGAAATTTTTATACACACGAAAAAATCCCAAAGGTTTAGAAACCTTTGGGATTTGCCCCTAAAATTAAAATTTATAAATACTACTCCCAATATGTAATCACGAACTCGCACCGTCTGTTGACCTCGTGCTGCTGTTCGGTACAAGCTTCTTCGGTCGCGCATTTTACTATAGTTTGGGTCTCGCCATAGCCCTTACCGGTTAAGCGTCTTTTTTCAATACCGTTTTCGACTAGGTATTCTACTACTGAGTTGGATCGTTTTTGCGAAAGATCCATATTGTATTTATTATTGCCACGTATATCAGTATGGGTGCCTATTTCTAAGATGATACCCGGGTTTTCTTTTAAAATCCGCAATATTTCATCTAAAGTCTCTTTTGACTTCAATCGAATGTACCATAGGTCATAATCGAAGTGAATCTTTGGCTCGGCTTTTATGACGATACGGTCACCTTTGCGTTCGATGGCCGGTTCTTTTTCAATGGCTCTTTCAACACGCGCTAAACGTTCTTTTTCAGCTTTTGCTTTGGCTCTTTCCGCTGCCTTTCTTGCATTCTCTTCTTCTTTTATTCTTTCTTCTTCTGCAAGCTGGGCTTTTCTAGCGACTTCCTCTTTTTCTTTTTGAACAGTTTCCTCTTTTTCTTTTTGAATCTCTGAATGAGACATCAATTCAAGGGAGCCATCTTTTATACTGCTTCGGTCTTTGTTGGTAACCACTACTTTTGAATTCTCTTCATAAGCGATTTTTCTACCCTGAACTTTGTATTCGGCCTCACATGATGCCACAAATTTGAATTCGGCATCTTGAGATGCAGTTTGCGTTTCTATGATAGTACCTTCATTGTCAACAAGAACCACTTCAGCGAATGCGATTGGTAGTTTAGTAGTTGCATCGGTTATGATACCTGCAATATATTGCTTGCAATCTTCAATAATGAGCTCTTTGGTCTCTGAGAATTGATAAATATCGTCACTGCCTTTACCATCAGGCCTGTTAGAAGAAAAGAAACCTTCTTTTTCTCCTTGATTTACCGAATAGGCAAAATCGTCATAGCCACCGTTGATGGGTTTACCAACATTATCGGGTTTTTGAAAAATACCGTTTTGTTGTTTAGTGATAAAAATATCCAGCAATCCGAAACCGGCATGGCCGTTTGACGAAAAGTACAATTGGTTTGATTCGTCAATAAAAGGAAATTGCTCTTTACGGTTTGTATTTATGGTTTTCCCTAAATTTTTTGGTTCCTCATAGGTTCCGTTGTCATTTATTGCTACTGCATATAAATCTAAAGAGCCAAAACCACCAGGTCTGTCAGAGGAGAAATACAAGGTTTTTTCGGAAGGATCCAATGCTGGGTGCTCAGTAGAGTAATCATCACTATTGAAAGGTAGCTCGACTACGTTTTGCCACTCGTTTTCTACCCATTCGGCCTTGTATATTTTAAGATTTGAAACCTTGTTGCCATCTGTTTTCTTTTTCCCTTTTATAAAATTGTTTCTGGTGAAATAAATGGTTTTTCGGTCTTTGGTAATGGAAAAAGTTGCTTCGTGCATCTTGGTATTGATGGTTTCCGAATAGTTTTTACTGATACTATCGCCCATAGTCAATTGACTTATTGGATGTGCGTACATATCTAAATACCCCTCATTGTTCCATCGATATAGTTTTTTGACGAGTGCCTTCTTTTTGGGTGCGGCGTAAATCAAAGAACTATCTACCTTCACTGCCCCAAATTCAGATTTAGAGGTGTTAAGGGCTAGATTTTTAAGATCAAAACGTTCGCCTATGGCATCTACGTTTTCAAGATGGGTCAATTGAGTCTTTAGTTCAGCTACTTTGGCCAAATCGTTTTGAGAAGTGTAATAATCCATCAAGACTTCGGTCGCTTCTTCATATTCACCTACGGCCTTTAATGTTTGGCTGTATTTGAAAAAGTAACTTTCATCAAGATTTTCGCCGTAAACTGAAGTTAGGTACGAATACCATTTTGCTGCATTGGGCAATTGGTAGGTATTGTAATAACTATCGGCTAGATTTTTTATGACTACCGAGCTTTTATTGGTTTTTGCCAATTCTTCGTACAACGGAATCGCATCGGTATAATAGGCTCTTTCGAAATACGTATTGGCGCGTTTGAGATCTTGCTGTGCAAATGAGGCCTGCAAGAATCCGAAACATAGTATGGTAAATAGTATTTTTCTCATAGTTTGGTTTATTCTAGTAGAATCTAGGGGATTTATCATATCCTTTATTAAGCCCTAACAAGTCAAGGTCGAAAAGAACAAAAATTTCATGTGAACCTGCACTAAAATCACTGAGGTTCGATAAGGTATAATCGTAGGCGTAGCCAATACGTAGTGAAGGAAGTACGGCTATATTGAACATTGCACTTACCGAATCTTCTAAGCGGTATGAAGCACCTACTTCGAATTTTCCGTTGATCAATGCGTTCAAAGAGGCGTCTATAGTAAGGGGTGATCCCTTGACCATTTTCGTCAACAATGAGGGTTTTATCTTTAGGTTTGAATTTAGTTCGTAAACATAGCCTGCCGTAAGGAAGATATGTATTTCTTCTGAGCCCAGACCTGTAATACCATCTCTATTTTCTAAATGTTTCGATGACAGAAGGTTGGGTGCGGATACCCCGGCATAGAAATTTTTCCGATGGTAAAAAGCACCGATTCCTATATTGGGAAAACTGTTGTTTATGTTATTATTGAATGCAGGATCATCTTGAAGCTCGGGTAGTCTAAAGCCACTGAAATCAGTCTCGAAATTAGTGATGCCTGCTTTTAGGCCTAATGATATATCACTTAGGTCATCTAATTTTAAGATATATGCGAAATCAACATAAAGGTTGGTTTCTTTTACAGCTCCGTCACCGATTTTATCGGTAATCAACGATAGTCCGGTCTCTATCTTCTCGTTAATGGGTATATGCCCGAAAAAAGTCAATGTCTGTGGGCCACCTACAGCACTTGCCCATTGAGATCTATAAAGGGTTCCGAAATTGAGCATGCCAAGATCGTTGGTCGTGTAAGCGGGATTAATGACACTCATATTGTACATATATTGAGTGTACTGTGGATCCTGCTGTGCATGTGTACTCTGCTGTATAAAGAACAAGAGTATACCTATGTATATTATTTTTTTCATATTTTTTTACTAGCTAGGTTTTATCGATTCAAGTACAGGCGACCTTGTATCGGCTCAGACCCTACTTTATTGTAATTAATTATATAGAAATAAACACCGTTCGGCGAAGTGCCATTAGAGCTGCTACCATCCCATGAAGGGTTGTTTATATCGCCTTTGAAGAGTGATATACCGTATCTATTTAAGATCTCTAAGGTAAAATCAGGAAAGATGGCCTCAATATTGGGTATAAAGAAGATATCGTTTCTTCCGTCACCGTTAGGGGAAAATCCATCAGGTATAAAGAAATCGTATTCCTCTGGGTCGCAATTGGTAAGGTCAACGGTTACCGCCACTCGTGCAGAAAGAATACAACCAGTTATGGGATCAAAGCTTTCGGCGTAATACATCGTACCTGTTACCAAAAGATCTGAAGCTTGCAGTGCATTTCCGTTTTCTGGTTGGTCGTACCATATCACATCAAAGTTCGATACCTCTTCCAATGCGATAAGATCAGCTACAGTCGGGTTGTCCAAAGAACATGCTTCGAGTGTTGTAAATTGTAGTGATGCTGAATCTACTCCAACTACTGTTGGGGTTACTTCGATTCTGTTCGTGCTTTCGCATCCTCCATCATAAACTAGACTAGCATAGTACATAGTACCATCGGCCAATGCAGTTGTATTGACAAGGCTATTTCCTCCGGCAGGTGAGTCAAACCATGTTATTGTACCGATAGTATCTCCTGTTATGGGCAGATTGGCCAAAGTCGGATTATCGGAAGCACAAAAAACCGGAGTGTTATCTGTTGTGGTGGGATCTGACGGCGAAATCATGGTAACCGATACCCTTGTTCTTACCGCAACAATGCATGAGTTTGTAGGATCGCTACTGCTAAGAAAATAGTCTTCACCGTTTACCAATGGCATTGTGTCTTGCAATTGGACTGCGCTGGTCTCAGTAGCAAAGAAAACCACATTGCCTGTTGACGTTATTTCTATATCGGCGAGTGTTGGCACTTGGGGGTCGAATAAATTCGTGCAAAATATTTGATTCGCTGGCGCTTGAATGGTTGGTGGCCCATTGATATCCAACACACTAAAGGTGGTTTGGTTTACCACGATGGGATCACAGACCACTGAGGCCCCGGTTATACCGATAACGTCCAAGGTCATCGTTTCGTTCATTGGTACTTGTGCAGGCAAATTCATGGTAAATGTACCTGTGCCTCCATTTAAGTTTGAGCTAGAAGTGAGGGTGTAGTTGCCGTTACTAGCAGTAACCAAGTACTCGATATCATAGGTGCCTGCCGGTAAAAGATTGTCGTCGTATTCTATATTTACAATATAGGGTGTTCCTGAACAATAATCGGTGGCAGAAATAGTTGCCTCAAAAACGGCTTGTATTTGAAAAGATACCGATATGTTGGCTATGTCACAGACGAAGTTAGAAGGCAATACCTCATAATCATAGGTATAGGTTCCAGTACCTGAGGTGTTGTAAATATCCTGTATATCAATAAATCTGTTGGGTAGATCTACATCGTTTTGGCTCCAAGTGCCATTTAAGTCTTCGCCATTTAATAGTCGGTTCAAATTAAAATTGGTCAAAGTCGAAAAATCGTCGCTGGAGCAGAAGATGGTCTCGACCGGTTCCCCCACTTCAGGTAGTTTGTGAACTTCGAGTATTAAAGTAGAATTTCTACTAGGGCAGGTTCCTACTGCATCAACGGTATATAAAAAAGTATATTCACCAGGAGCTACTTGAGTGGCATCGAAGATATTATTAACTAAGAACCCTGTGGGTTGTGCCTCGATCCAAGTACCGTTGAAATCTTGAACTTGACCATTCTGGTTACTTCCGATAAAGCTGTACAGGTTTACATCATTTTCATTGTTACAGGCGTTTGCGCCTCCATCGATATTATCTTCGCCGGGGTAGCCGCCGAGTTCGATGGTTACGGTGGCCGACTCGCCACATGCCCCATTGGTATAGGTGAATTCATGTTCGCCGAAACGGTTGATGACCCAAAGGTCCACGATTCCCGTGGCTTCGTCCAGTGCTGAAGTGTCAGCGCCAGAAACAGCTAACCATGTACCGCCGGCCGTTGGGGTTCCACCCAAATTGGCAAAAAGGTCAAAAGTTCTAGTGGTAGGGTCTAGGTCTTTGTTACATACTGTAACTGTATTATCGGTTCCCGCACATTGCGCTACTAGATTATTAGATAAACCTAATATGAATGAGAATACCAAATACTGAAATATTGATTTAAAGAGTTTTTGGCTGATCATTTTTGTTTGATTTGTTTTTAATTTGTCAATAGCATATTTTTTCAAAAGTATTTTTACTTTGTAGCTTGATAAAAAAAATGTTGTGAAAAGGGCGATTTTAAGTGTGAATTGGTATAAATGTGTTAAAAAGGATGGTATAAAAATTGAATTTCAACGATCTTAATGGCATTTCATAGATTAAAAACAGACCAATTACGATATTTCCCCAAATTTTCAACTTTGATTACAATACCTATCTTTGAGAGATAATAAATACTCTTCATGAAAGTACATTTTATTGCCATAGGTGGAAGCGCTATGCACAATTTGGCTCTGGCTCTACACCATAAGGGGTATGCGGTTACCGGAAGCGATGACGTTATTTTTGAACCTTCGAAAACTAGATTGGAGGTCAAAGGCCTTTTGCCAGAAGATTTTGGGTGGTTTCAAGAGAAAATAAATGATGGTTTAGATGCGGTGATTCTTGGTATGCACGCAAAAGCAGATAACCCTGAACTACTAAAAGCACAAGAATTAGGGTTGACCATATACTCTTATCCTGAGTTTTTATATGAGCAGTCTAAGAACAAGACGCGAGTGGTCATCGGTGGAAGTCACGGAAAAACCACCATTACCTCAATGATTCTACACGTACTTAATTATCATGATAAAGGAGTTGATTATATGGTAGGCGCCCAATTAGATGGGTTTGACCGTATGGTTCACCTGACCGATAAAAATGATTTTATAGTTCTAGAAGGGGATGAGTACCTGTCTTCACCAATAGATAGAAGACCTAAATTTCATTTGTACCGACCCAATATCGCTTTGTTAAGTGGAATTGCATGGGATCATATCAATGTATTTCCCACATTTGAGAATTATGTAGAGCAGTTTGAGATTTTTGTCGAAAGTATTGTAAAAGGAGGAAGTATTACGTACAATGTGGAAGACCCCGAAGTGAAAAGGGTGGTGGAGGCTTCTGAAAATGCTATTCGAAAATTACCTTACAAAACTCCCGAGTATTCGGTAAAAAACGGTCAAACACTATTGGAGACACCAGAAGGCCTTATGCCAATTGAGGTTTTTGGAAAACACAATCTCAGTAATTTGGAAGGTGCAAAATGGATCTGTCAGAACATGGGTGTAGACGAAGATGATTTCTACGAGGCTATTGCCACGTTCAAGGGTGCTTCAAAACGATTAGAGAAAATAGCCGAAGGCAAAACCAGTATTGCCTATAAAGATTTTGCACATTCACCCAGTAAGGTGGCCGCGACTACAAAAGCCACTAAAGAACAATACCCCAATAGAAAATTGATCGCATGTTTAGAGTTGCATACCTATAGTAGTTTTAACCCTGATTTTTTGAAGGAATATAAAGGAGCCTTAGATGATGCCGATGTTGCCGTGGTATTTTATTTGCCTGAATCGGTCAAAATAAAGAAACTAAAGGAAGTGACTCCTGCACAAATTTCGGATGCCTTTGGGCATGACAATCTACAAATATATACACAAGCCACTGAATTTAAAGACTATATTTTTAGTCAAGATTTTGATAACTCGGTATTATTGTTAATGAGTTCAGGAAATTATGGCGGACTTGATTTGGATGAGGTGAAGAAAAAAATACAATTTTGATTTTTTCAAACCCCAAATTGCCTTAGGTGATGATCCAAATGTTTATACTGCATCTTGCCCCATTGTTCTTTTGTAAACAATCCGAACAAGGGGTGCGGATTCCATTGTTCCCTTTCTTTGACCTCATATAGATCTTGTACCAATTGATTTAAGATTTTGTGTTCTTTATTGAAATCTTTTACTTCTTTGGTTTTTAGTTGTGGCGCGGTAGGTAGATTTTTTCGCATAGGTTTATCATTGTACATTGATTTTTTAAAGAACCATTGGGCGAGCAAACTTCCTTTCTTTTGGGGCTTTTTGTTTTTAATAGCTGTTAGTATGGGCAACTGACAATGCCAGACCATTTTCCCAACGGTCATTTTACCCCACTTTCGTTGCGAGTTTTCGTCTAACAGTTCAATACGCCCTAAGAGCTCTTGATAAGGGGCATCTTCAAAAAAAGATTTCATATCAGCAAATTGTTTCAAAGCTAAATTTACGATAAAATCCGATCCCGTTATATTTACGTCCAAAATGGGTCTAGAGGCTTAATAACTATTATCAATTGACTATTTTTAGCAGATGCAAGAAAAACCAACATCACTATCGATTAAAAACTGGTCAGATGATGATAAGCCAAGAGAGAAGCTCTTGCAAAAAGGGAAGTCGGTTTTATCAGATGCAGAGCTCATTGCTATTTTAATTGGTTCGGGCAGTAGAAATGAGAGTGCCGTAGGACTTTCGAAGCGTATTTTGGCCTCGGTCGACAACAACCTCAATAATCTGGGCAAACTCTCTATAAAGCAGTTGATACAGTTCAAGGGCATTGGTGAGGCAAAGGCAGTAACCATTGCGGCCGCTCTCGAAATAGGGCGGCGCAGAAGGGGCGAGGAAGCTCAAAAAATAACAAATATTACCAGTAGTGCAAGTGTTTTCGAATTATTGCAGCCCATTATGGGAGAGCTCGAACACGAAGAATTTTGGATTGTTTATTTGAACAACTCGAACAAGGTTCTTCATACCGCACAGTTGAGCAAGGGCGGAATTACGGGTACCTTGGTAGATGTGCGATTGGTAATGAGACAGGCATTAGAACTTGGTGCGGTTGCATTGGTCTTGGCCCATAATCATCCATCGGGAACATTAAAGCCCAGTGCGGCAGATAAACAGATCACCCAAAAGCTAAAAGCTGCTGCTATGGCCCTTGATATAAAAATTTTAGATCATTTGATCATTACCCAAAAGGATTATTTTAGCTTTGCCGATGAAAAATTGCTTTAAAGTAGGGTTTCAGGTTTAAAAAGTTAAAAATGAGTTCAATACATTAAAAGATTGAATGTTCAATATTTATGAAAGTTTAGTTATGCTGCTCATCTATACCCATAAAATAACACCGCGCTTCAGTTATATCATGAAGCAGATATTCACCAGAATTTTGGGTGTTGAGGTCATTTTCACAATCAAAGTAGAAGATTTCATAAAGCATACAGGGCCTAAGATTACCTATACAAAACAACCGCTACAGAATGAGTTTTTTATTCGTAGCAACGACCTTTTGTTTGAACAGGGTATCAATGATTTGAGTATCAATATTAATGATTGGCAGGGTGTTCCCTGTTTTTTTTCTACAGGTGAGCGAAGTAATGTCCCCTTTGATATTTTTTCTGCCAGCTTTTATCTTTTGAGTCGCTATGAGGAGTATCTGCCACATGTGAAAGATCATTATGGTAGGTTTCCGCCAAAAGAGAGTATTGGCTATCAAAATGGATTTTTACAAAGACCGGTAGTTGATATTTGGGCCCACATGCTACTAAAAAAACTCAAAGAACATTTTCCTGAAATGGTGCATAAAAAAAAGCAGTATACCTACACTTCTATAATCGATGTTGCGACATCACATTGTTTTGCACATCGTGGTCTTGTCAGGGGAGTTGCCGGATTATTGTTGGATCTTGGCACGCTTAAATTAAAGCGCGTGGTAGGCCGTATTGCGGTATGGTTCAATTCTAAAAAGGACCCGTACGATAATTTTACGTATTTGGTCGAGTTGCATAAAAAGCATCGAGTAAAAAGTATCTTTTTCTTTCAATTCGCAGCGTATTCAACCTATGATAAAAACGTTTCAACCAACAACAGCAAGTTCAAGTTCTTGATTAAGTACATAGCCGACTATAGTACGGTTTCCCTTATAACATCCTTCAGTTCGTTTGGCGACACCGAACTTTTGAAGAAAGAGAGAAAAAGATTGTCATCAGTGGTAAACAGGTCAATAAACTATTCGAGAATACGGTATAATAGAGTTGACGTTCCAGATACGTATAGAAATTTGGTCGAAGCTGAGTTTACTGATGACTATACGATGGGGTATACGCATGAATTGGGTTTTAGAGCGGGTACCTGTACCCAATTTTATTTTTATGATATAAATCTTGAAGTGCAGCAGCCCATTCGAGTTCATCCGTTTGCGGTGCATGATTACGGAATACTTGAATTGGCAACGTCTGATGAAATTTTAGATAAGATCAGATTTCTTTATCAAGAGGTAAAAAATGTACATGGTGATTTTCTAACTGTTTTTTCGAACGAATTGTTAGGTGCCTCTCATAAGGCCGATTGGAAGAAATTATATGAAACTACTTTAGAAAACTATAGTGTTTAAAGATGTAACCGATATTTTTTTTGACTTAGATCATACCCTCTGGGATTTTGAAAGGAATTCGGCTCTCACCTTTGAAAAAATATTGACTGAGAACAATGTCAGTGTAGATGTTGTTGATTTTCTAAAAGTATATGTACCTGCTAATTTGGCTTTCTGGAAACTTTTCAGAGAAGAAAAGATTACCAAGGAAGCATTGCGATACCAGCGTTTGAAATCGGTTTTTGATAAGCTTGGCGTTGAGGTGGGTGACCAAATGATCGATTTATTGGCAGACCAGTATATTTTACATCTCCCTTCGTTTAACCACCTTTTTTCGGGTGCTATTGAGATTTTGGAGTACCTAAAACCTAGATATAAGCTTCACATCATCACCAATGGCTTTCAAGAAGTTCAAGGCAAAAAACTCAGAAACTCAAAAATAGATACCTTTTTTGAGCATATTATCAATTCT
>CAZEUV010000023.1:0-31420 GCA_964515285.1 uncultured Maribacter sp.
GTACTGCCCTACCAGGTGGGAGAGTAGGCCGCCGCCTTTCTTTGAAGAGCACTTACCGTTTGTACGGTAGGTGCTTTTTTTGTTAATGATATTCTCAAAGTGTTGGAATAAAAAAGTTTCTAAGTAACTTTTTTACTGGGAAACATAGTCTTTTACGATAAAAAAACTTCTCTGTATTCGTTGAAGAATGCCTCTAATCGTAGCATATTGCCATTTAAAAAAATCATGGTTTCTTGCCACGTTTCTTTATTGTGGATCGATACGTTTATTTTCTCTACATAAACCGTTGAAATTTCTTTTTGGTTTTCAAGAACGAAAGAATCTTCAAATTGAGCTTGCGGTAGGTATTGATCTATGAGAATTGATTCTAATGATGCTAATTTTTCCCAAAGCTCTATTCTCATTTCCAATGCAGAAAGTTCAATATTCAAGGAAACCGTTGCGTTTTTTAAACCAAAATGAAACTTTAGGGCGAGTCCCTTGATTTTCGTATCGTATAGTAACCATCTATGCGGGTATGATTTTCCAAAGGAAATCCAGAACTCTTCTCGCAATCGTTTTGATTCTTCTTTAGTAAACATTTATAACATATATGCAATTACGATACCCAGTACGATTACGACCAATTTTCTTAAATTGAATTTATGACCTTCAGAACTCTCAAACAGGATTACGGTTGAAATATGTAAAAACACACCGATGACCAAGGCGGTAATCGGCCCATAGTATTCTCTTGAGAAATCAAAATTAGCGGCAATATAGCTTCCCAATGGGGTCATTAATGAGAATAGGGCGATAAAGAAAACCGCCTTGACCAATTTTATTTTTGAATGCAATAAAAAGATACTTAGAATAATGGCAATGGGTATTTTGTGTATGAGAATACCATAGATGATGGTATCGTGTTTTTCAAGGGGAAAACCTTCGAGCAATGAATGAATGCTCAAACTGACAAATAGCAACCAAGGAAACTGGCTCTTCTCATTATCTATATGTACATGCCCATGTTCAGCTCCTTTAGAGAAGAATTCTAAGAATATTTGCAATAGTATACCCAACATGATAAAAACACCCACCGTTTTTGCATCTGAGCTTTCATAGACGGACGGAAAAAGCTCAAAAATGGTCAATGCCAATAAAAATGCCCCACTAAAAGCTAAAAGAAGTTTGAATTTCTCTTTGCTTTTTGGTTTTGCAATAAAGACAAATACAAAACTTAGTAAGACTCCGAGAACTGGAAGAATATAGGTCATGCGGTTGGACTGTTCAAATCTATTTTAATAAATGGTCATAGTACGTTGGTATAAAAATACTGTATTTTTGTGGCAATTATGAGCGAGGGTATGAACAATAATTTTAGAATGGTGGCCAAGACCTTATTCGGTTTTGAGGAGATTTTGGCCAAAGAATTAAGGAATTTGGGTGCCGGAAATGTTGTTGAGGGCGTGCGCAATGTTTCTTTTGACGGTGATGTTGGTTTTATGTACAAGGCCAATCTCTGCCTACGTACCGCTATTAAGATTATTAAGCCCATTCATTCTTTTTCGGTGCGTAATGAGAACGAACTGTATCGAAAGATCTTTGCATTTGATTGGCGTGAATACCTTTCTGTAGATAGAACTTTTTCTATTGATACTACAGTGAATTCAGAAAATTTCTCACATTCGCTCTATGTTTCGCAAAAGGTGAAAGATGCCATTGTCGATAAGTTTAGGGATACCGACGGTAAACGACCCGATGTTGATGTCAAGCATCCTGATCTGCGAATCAACATACATATTCAAAAAGAGCATTGCAATGTGTCTTTAGATAGTTCTGGTAGATCTTTACACCAAAGGGGGTATCGCACCGCTACGAATATCGCACCGATCAATGAAGTGCTGGCCGCCGGACTTTTATTGCTAAGTGGATGGGATGGCCAATGTGATTTTTTGGATCCTATGTGTGGTAGCGGCACCTTATTGACCGAAGCGGCTATGATTGCCTGTAATATTCCTGTAAACATTAACCGTAAAGAGTTTGCTTTTGAGAAATGGGATGACTTCGATCAAGAACTTTTTGAGAAGATACTTGAAAGTTCGCTTAAAAAAACACGAGAATTTCACCATAAGATCGTGGGGTACGACAAGGCACCTTCAGCTGTTAGAAAGGCGATAGATAATATTGAGAATGCCAACCTTACGGAATATATCACTATAGAGCGAAAGAATTTTTTTGATACCGAAAAGTTTACCGATAACCATTTGCATATGGTATTTAACCCGCCATACGGAGAGCGATTGAGCCTTGATATGGAGAATTTTTATGGTTCTATAGGCGATACCCTTAAGCAGAAATACCCTGGTACCGATGCTTGGTTTATTACGTCTAATTTAGAGGCTATAAAGTATGTTGGACTGAAGACATCGAGAAAGATAAAAGTATTCAACAGTCATCTTGAATCACGTTTGGTAAAGTACATCATGTATGAGGGCAGTAAAAAAGCTAAATTTCAGAATAAATCTGAAGATTAACAGAAAAAAATTCTTCTAGACTTTGTCTCGGGCGTGCCTGTCGTTGGCAGAGTTTACTATTTACCTCTCCTTGGGAGAGGTCGAAACTGCTTTTTGACAGTTTCGGGTGAGGCAAAATTGAAATTTCGTTTTTACTAAGATTTTTATTTTTCTTCTAAAACCTCTTTAGCCTTTACTTTCTTCGGTTTTTTTGCCTTTTTGTACAAGGGCACGAAATAAGTAAGGGAAAAATTATATCCAATACCGAATCTAGAACCATCAGTAACTTTATTAAAACCAGGAACAAAATGATTAGGAAATGGTTTGTCTTGTGGGTTGCTAATTAAAATACCAAGCCTAACACTTCCGCCTAAAAAAATATTGGCGAACAATTCTGTTTTTATTCCCAAAACAAATTCGAGCCATGATGCGTTTAATCCGTCAAATTTCTGGGCGATCGATGAGCCTTCCACAAAATCACCTGGGTTCCAATACCTATTGCTGTCGAAGATCTTATAGTTGTTCACTGTTTGGCTGAAACTGCTAAAGGCATAACGTCCGCCTATATAGATCATATTATGTTCGCCATACCAATTACCGTAGGTGTTGTAATCGACGCCTAATTTGATATAACTGCCCGAGGTAGTAAAATTAAAGAGATCTTCTTGTCGGTCTCGTTTCTCGTTCCCCAATTCGGCCGCGATATAATACTTTTGGGTGAGTCTATAATCGCCAACAATTTCAAAACCAGTAAACTCCTCCTCAAAAACGGAAATAAGAGGCCTGCTCAAGTCGATTCCAAAACGCAGGCCATAGGCTTGTTTGTGAACCACCGTATTTTCAGGTTGCAAATCGATAGGTTTGTCTTGTGCCTTCGTTATAAAGACATTCAAGATAAAGAATGTGCTAATGAAATATCTTAACATGGGCCGTAACGGTTTCTTCTATCTCTATAGAGGGTTTTACAATTTCTATGCGTTGAATCCAGTTTTCAGGGGTTGTGATAAATTCGGTATTCACGTTGTTATAATTGGCAATAAAACCACAAGCCCTTGATATAAATTCATCTGTGATTTCATAGGAAAAGTTCACGATGTCGCTATTGCCTGCTTCATTACCGTCTTCGTCATCGGCCGAATCTTTGATAAATGTAAAGCCTGTAAGGGTATTGTTTATTTTTAAAGGAATGGCTATGGAGTCTAAATCACTTGAGCGATCCGTGAACGTATTTACCGGCACATCTTTGCCAAGGCCGATGATTCGAAGGCCAGCAACAGGTTTAAAGACCGTTGTGTCGTTGGCGTCATAAAAGCGAACAATTAAAAGAGGGGTATCTGCATCAACACAAATATCATCTTTTTCACAGGCAGAAAATGAGAGTGATACCAGTAGAATGACAATACCGAATTTTATAATTTTCATAGATCTAAAACTTTTCTAAAAGTACGATATTTTCTACATGGTGCGTTTGCGGAAACATATCTACCGGTTGCACCTTGACTACCTTGTAGGTTTCTGTCATCAGTTCTAGATCGCGGGCCTGCGTTGCGCTATTACAGCTTACGTACACGATTCTTTGGGGGGCGATGTTCAAGATCTGTTGTACCACATCTTTGTGCATGCCAATTCTTGGTGGGTCTGTGATGACCACATCAGGTATTCCGTTGGCTGCTATGAACGCTTCGTTGAAGGTGTTTTTCATATCGCCCACGAAAAAATCCACATTATTTATTTGATTGTTTTTCGCATTGGCCTTGGCATCTTCGATGGCTTCTGGTACTGATTCAATGCCCACTACTTTTTTTGCTTTTTTTGCGATAAACTGTGCGATGGTGCCTGTACCCGTATATAGGTCATAAACAAGCTCTTTACCCGTTAGTCCTGCAAAATCGCGTGTTATTTTATACAGTTCATACGCTTGATCTGAATTGGTTTGGTAGAAAGATTTTGCATTGATCTTAAACCGTAGCCCTTCCATCTCTTCGAAAATATGGTCTCGACCGGCATGGCATATGATCTCTTGGTCGTAAATCGTATCGTTTTGCTTTGAATTGACCACATATAAAAGCGATGTCAATTCATTAAAAGTTTCCGTAAGATGGTTCAGCAGCAAATCGCGTTTTTCTTTGTCATCTTCAAAAAACTGAACCAAGACCATTACCTCGCCAATAGAAGTTGTTCGTATCATCAATGTTCGAAGCATTCCGAATTGGTTTCTCGGGTTGAAGAACGAGATACTGTTTTTTAGGGCAAAATCTTTGGTGGCCAACCGAATGGCATTTGATGGGTCTGCTTGAAGGTGGCATTTTTCTATATCCAATATTTTATCCCACATACCCGGAATATGAAAACCAAGGGCATTTTTATCGGTAATCTTAATATCAGATTGTATCTCGTTCAAGGTTAGCCATCGGCTATCGGAAAACGAAAATTCCATTTTGTTGCGATAGAAATATTGTTTTTCAGAACCCAATATAGCGTTGACTTCGGGAAAATCTAAATGACCAATACGCCTCAGGTTGTTTTCTACCTCTTTTTGTTTGTAGAACAATTGGTGCTCGTAGCCCATATGTTGCCATTTACACCCGCCACAGACACCAAAATGTTGGCATTTGGGTTCGGTACGTTTGTCAGAAAGCGATAAGAAATTAATGGCCGTTCCTTCAAAGTAGTTCTTTCTTTTTTTTGTGGTCTGCACATCAACTACATCACCAGGTACGGTATTCGTCATGAATATCACTCGCCCATCAGGGGCTTTACCGATGGTTTTTCCTTTTGCACCGGCATCCAGCACTTCTATATTCTCAAAAATCTGTTTCGTTTTTTTTTTGCGCATTGAGTAAAAATACTATTTACCCTGAATTTATAACGACTATCTTTAAAATGAATATGCCAAAAAAAGTTAAATAATAGTGAACCTTTTTATTGATTATCTGTCTTTAGGGTAGATGTATGAAAAATAGGAACAAAATTTTCGATGGTCTTCTGGTATTGCAATATCGTTCTGGTAATAAAAAGGCCTTGGGTTTATTGGTCAATAGATATCATCACAGGCTGTACGAGCATTCATATAGGTATACACATGATTTTGATGCGTCAAAGGATATTGCCCAAGATTGTTGGAGTGTTATCATCAATAAATTGGATGATTTAAAGAGTCCGAATCTATTTGGTAGTTGGGCTTTACGAATAGTAACTAGAAAGTCGTTGGACTATGTGAAAAATCAAAAAAGAAACTTAAACAAGTTATATGAGTATTATAATGGTATGAACGTAAATGAAGATCAAGAGAATAACGAAGCAGAAGCGTTGAAACTTCTCAAGGCAATGTCAACGTTGCCCGAAAATCAACAAATTGTCCTTCAGCTATTTTATAAAGAAGATTATTCACTAAAAGAAATCAGCGATATTCTTGGAACATCAATAGGCACGATAAAATCAAGACTGTTTCATGCTCGCGAAAAATTAAAAACAATTTTAAAATAGACTATATCATGGAAAAAAACAGAGAAAAAATAGACGAACTCATCAAGGTGGCATTAAGTACGGAAGAAGCAAAATTTTATGATGAGTTGGGAGAGCAGAGCCTCATTGAAAAATTAGGAGAGGTGCACAAAGGAAAAAACGGTTGGTTGGCAACCGTAATGACTGTAGTTCACATTGTCGTTTTTGTTGCGTTTGTATTCTGTACAGTACGATTTTTTAATACGGAACAGGTGAATGAACTTATTAAATGGGCCTCTGGTGGATTTCTATGTTTGATTTTTATGGGTATGTTGAAACTTTATATTTGGATGCAGATGGACAAAAATGATATTCTAAGAGAGCTTAAACGATTAGAACTTCAGGTTTCTTCACTGTACCATGGAATGGATATGTAAAGTAAGCAGCACCATATTTAGGATCGACTTCAGGAGTTGAAACAAAAAAGTTAAATAATCGTAATCCTTTTTAGTATTTTTACAGTTCTACACAGGATGATTTCTCTCCATAAGAAGGAATTACTGAAGTTTTATGTAATGTAATTTTTTTATTATGTCAGTTTTAGAAACAACCGCCTCGAAAGATGCGATGGAGTTGGAAAACAAATATGGTGCCCATAACTACCACCCCTTGCCCGTAGTATTGAACAAAGGCGAAGGTGTATTCGTTTGGGATATTGAAGGGAAAAAATACTATGACTTTCTTTCTGCCTATTCTGCAGTGAACCAAGGGCATTGTCACCCTAAGATTATTGGGGCAATGATGGATCAGGCGCAAACGTTGACGCTTACCTCAAGGGCATTTTATAATAATATGCTCGGAAAGTTTGAAAAGTATCTTTCGGAAATTTTTAAATTTGATAAATTTTTGCCCATGAACACAGGTGCTGAAGCTGTTGAAACAGCATTGAAGCTTTGTAGAAAATGGGCCTATGAAGAAAAGGGAATTTCTGAAAACGAGGCAAAAATAATCGTTTGCAAGAATAATTTTCATGGCCGAACCACGACCATAATCTCTTTCTCGAACGATCCCGTAGCCCGAAAAAACTTTGGTCCTTTTACCGATGGATTTATAAAGATCGAATACGATGACTTGAAGGCATTAAGTGAAACATTGGAAAACCACAAAAATGTGGCAGGTTTTCTCGTTGAGCCCATTCAAGGAGAAGCTGGGGTCTATGTTCCTGCTGAAGGTTATTTGAGCGAGGCAAAGGCACTTTGCGAAAAGCACAATGTGCTCTTTATTGCAGACGAGGTTCAGACAGGAATAGGACGAACAGGAAAAATGCTTGCCGTGGACCACGAAAATGTAAAACCCGATATTTTGATTTTAGGCAAGGCATTGTCTGGTGGGGTCTATCCGGTATCAGGGGTTTTGGCCAACAACAGCATTATGCAAGTGATACGACCGGGTAATCATGGGAGTACCTTTGGAGGAAATCCCATAGCCGCTGCTGTGGGTATTGCCGCTCTTGATGTTATCAAAGATGAAGCTTTAGCAAAAAACGCACAAGGTTTGGGAGAACTTTTTAGAGCCGAAATGAATGCTTTTATCGAGACTTGTACAATCGTTAATGGTGTGAGAGGTAAAGGCCTTCTAAATGCCATTTTAATCAATGATACCGAAGATAGTTCAACTGCTTGGGATATTTGTATGGCATTAAAAGAAAACGGACTGCTAGCTAAACCCACCCACGGGAATATTATACGTTTTGCGCCGCCTTTGGTAATGACCAAAGACCAATTGATGGATTGTATATCGATTATTGTAAAAACCTTGAGACAGTTTGAGAAATAAACTCATTTCATGACTAGACTCAAAGTTCAATAAAAAAACCGACCTCGATTTCGAGGTCGGTTTTTTAGGTTTTTGCAGTATAACTTAAAAACTACCTTCATTGGCTATTAGTGCTATGATGACACCAAAATAAAGGATGAGGAACACCAACATGATGAGCGATAACGCCAGACCAATATATGATAAGATCTTCCCTGTTTTTACATTTTCATATCCGATATATACCCCAGGATTTTCGGTATATAACCTTTCTGCTTTTTTAGCATTGTTCAAGCCGATTATACTAAAAATAATGGCAAAGGGGCCGCAACAAATGAGCGATCCCACTATTGAAATTATGCCAAATGTCAGGGCGTTACTTGCCCCTGGTAATGTTTCTTGATTCATAGATAAATATTTATTGTCCTTCCATGGCCTCTTCGTAGGCTCTTGTAAACTCTTCTTGAAGTTCATCCCAATCACCGGTCATCAATACGTAAGCTACTCTAGCTAGATACAGGGTGTTTATAACCAATGCAATCAGAGCAACTATCTTACCGGTTTTGATTTGGCTCATATTGTCATAGGCTTCAGGATTTTCTTTATATATACTTTCTGATTTTCTGGCCATGAAAAATGCAATGGCCGAAGGTATTATCCCAAGTCCGGCAAAACAGCAGCATAGATAACCCAATATGCCCAAAACTATTATCATTGTTGCATTCGGTAATTTTTGTTGTTCCATAGTTATAATTTTTATTGATTGGTTATATAAATTTTAAAAAATAATTGGTCAATATCAAAGTAACGCTCACCGCTGCCAATATCGATATTATTTTACTGGCATATTTAACAGTAAAAAAAATATCGGCCAATAAAAAACCCAATAACGGAATAATAGTATAAATGGCAGGGTACATTTCAAAAGCTGCAGCAAAATCACCTTGAATTAACAAGGCCAATGCCCGTTGCATACCACAACCAGGGCAGTCAACGCCGAATATTTTTTTTGTAAAACAGGGCAGCATATAGTCTTCAATATGCATAGGTAACAGTCTGAAAATCATTTTCATCGTCAAAACCGATTAATCTCCCGAAAATTACCATTATTTTTATGCAATCAAAACAAATTGATGACTGTTTTTAAAATAGGCGATAGGGTAGAGACCATTGATGATACGATTATTGGGGTTGTTTCTCACGTAACTGGGCAAGAAATCACAATTGATAGCGAAGAGGGTTTTACGCTGACGTATACTGTTTCTGAATTGGTCAAAGTTTCTGACGGTATTGTAGTAAGCAATTATGATGTGGCCCGGATAAAGTCTGAAAAAGAACTTCCTAAAAAAAGAAAACAGAAAACGGTAAAATCCAAAGAAAGAAACATTCCTAAGATGGAAGTTGATCTTCACGTACATCAATTGACCAAGAGTTCTCGTGGTATGACCAATCATGAAATGTTGAATTTACAGATCGATGCGGCCAAAAGGCAATTGGAATTCGCTATACGAAAACGCATTCAAAAGGTTGTTTTTATTCATGGGGTAGGTGCAGGAGTGCTAAAAGAAGAGCTGAAATACCTTTTTGGGCGTTATGAGAATATTAAATACTATGACGCCGACTACCAAAAATATGGATCAGGGGCGACCGAAATCTATATATTTCAGAAAAATCAAGGTGATTTTTAACAACCTACTCTTCTAAGATGGTTGTTAAGGTTCCGAAATTATCGATCTGCAGATTGGTAATTCGAGAATCATTGGAAGTAACCAATGAAATACTGCTCAATTCAATTTTATGTTCGAAGGTTTTATTGTCTTCTTTCACAGTAGTCGTAATCAAGACCGTTCCGCCTTTGGCAATTATTTCATCAATAACCGTAGGTTCTGTCAACGGAATTTCATTGCAGAAATAGTTTTTGACAACTTTGTCAGAAAAGATTCTGTAGGTGATTTTCGCTGGGCCAGATTCGCTGACCGCATATTCGATCTCAGTTGTTGAAACTACGTTTTTCAATGCTCCACTGGGCAACTCGAGAATAAGAGCTTCTTTATCGTTCAGTTTAAAAAGTACATTGGCGGTCTCTACTGAAACAGCCGAGCAATTTTGAATTGATGCACTATCAAAATTCAAGGTCTCTATTTGTAGGTCGCCATCGTCACAGGCGGTAAAAAAAACCAAAAGGCCAAAAAGCAGTATTCTTTTCATGCTTCAAATTTAAGTGAATTTAACGGTAACTTTCAGCATATTTAGGGAGAAATTAACTTAGTTTCCATTAATTTTGTCCTGTTTTAATTCAACTTTATTTGAAATGGACAAGGTTTATCTCGATAATGCCGCCACTACGCAAGTCAGGGAAAGTGTAATATTGAAAATGCAAGATGCATTATCCGATTTTTACGGCAACCCATCGTCAACACACAGTTTTGGCAGGTCGGCAAAAACTGCCGTGGAGAGTGCCAGAAAAACCATTGCCAAGTATTTGAACGCCCATCCTTCTGAAATCGTTTTCACTTCTGGTGGTACCGAGGCCGATAATATGATTTTAAGGTGCGCGGTACGTGATCTCGGTGTAAGGGCCATTATCACTTCGAAAATAGAGCACCATGCGGTACTTCATACCGCTGAGGATCTTGTAAAAGAGTTTGGTGTTGCCCTTAGGTTTGTCGAGTTAGATGAATACGGCAACCCAAGACTTTCGCATTTAGAGGAGTTGTTACAAGCTGATGATTCAAAAAAGCTGGTCAGCCTTATGCACGTAAACAATGAAATTGGAAATAAGATAGATGTTGAAGTTATCGGTAGCCTGTGTAAAGAGAACAATGCCCTTTTTCATTCAGATACGGTACAATCGGTTGGACATTTTACTTGGGATGTACAACAAGTTCCTATTGATTTTATAATCGCTGCCGCCCACAAATTTCATGGGCCAAAGGGTGTTGGATTTGCTTTTATACGGAAAAATTCAGGACTTCGACACTTTATTTCCGGTGGCTCTCAAGAGCGTGGCTTTCGGGCAGGAACCGAATCTCTTCACAATATCATTGGTTTGGAGGAAGCATTTGTTAGAGCTTATGATAATTTAAAAAATGAGAAGGCCCATATTACAGAATTAAAACGGTATTTTATAGAAAAGATACGGGAAGCCATACCCAATATTAAATTCAACGGTCATTCAGGAAATCTTGAAAAAAGCACCTATACCTTAGTAAATGTATGTTTGCCAGTAGACGCCCAAAAGGCGTTGATGTTGCTTTTTCATTTAGATTTAAAGGGAATTGCCTGTTCAAAAGGCAGTGCATGCCAATCAGGAAGTGATAAAGGTTCTCATGTACTTTCAGAGATATTGTCTGATGAAGATATGAAAAAACCCTCTCTGCGCTTTTCTTTTTCTATCAACAATACCAAGGAAGAATTGGATTATGCGATTTCGGTACTAAAGGAGTTCATGATAGAATAGACGAGCTGGTTATTTTTTTCCTTTCCTTTTTCTGTCTTTTTTACGTTCCTTATCGTAGGGGAATTTTCTAGCGGCCAATTTCATCATTCTATCAATTAGGTCATTGGTGTTCTTACCCGTTTTTTTATTGATTTTCTTTTCGTACTTCCACAGTAGTTTCCCTGTAGATCCATCACTTATTTTAATACCGATACGACCGTAGTTAGCATCACCCAAAAAGTAATCGACCAAACTGAATTCATCGGGCACGCCTTTTGACAATAAGATATTCAGATCAAGGCTTCCGCTTATTATTCCGTCTACTTGTAATATTCTGCTAAGCTCTTTAATAGTGTATACATCAATATTATCATACGTTATATTGTTTTGGGAAAGAATGGCATTGGTGTTCTTTGTGTTTTGAAATTCGACCGAAAACTTCTTTTTCTTTCTACGTCTTGAAAAATACGTCTCTAATGCATTTTGTACAGCATAGCCTTCTTTTTCTTCGCGCTCTTTTAGTTCTTCTTTTGATACATCATCTTTTAAATCTAGATTGGTGAGAAACGGTACAATCGCAAGTACTTCATGCTTTTTACTAAAAGCATCGAACTTATCACTTTCATAGATATTTTTTTGCGCTACTAATGATAGCCCGACAAGAAATAATGTACAAAAAATAATATTTTTCTTCATTTATACTTTATTCAATAGTATTAGGAAACTTGTAACCATGATGTTATAAGGTGTCGATTAAAATCGGGTACTCAACTTAATATTGAGAACGCGACTTGTCATAAAATTAGGAATGGCAAATTGTTGTTTGCTGTCTACATCCCTTACCCATGTATTGGTTATTGAGTTTTGATTGTTGAAAAGATTGAAAATTTCAAAACCAACGCTCAGTGCTTTGAATTTATGCAACCAATGGTTTTTTGGGTATCTTTTATCTTGAGTTACAAAAATATAGGAAATTCCTAAATCTGCACGCTTATAATCCCTTAATCTATTTTGAAAAATATAGGGGTCGGCATAGCTTGGTGAACCCCCTGGCACCCCGGTATTATAGACCAAGTTCAGGTACATCTTTACATTGGGTACAGTCGGAATATAATCTTGAAACAATATGGAGAATTTCAGTCGTTGATCGGTAGGTCGGGCAATATAACCTCTTTCGTTACTGTTTTCCTCGGTTTTTAGGTATCCGATGCTTACCCAAGATTCAGTACCGGGTACAAATGCCCCGCTCATTCTCAGTTCTGCACCGTAAACATAGGCTTTAGCGTTGTTATTGGCGGCGTAGCGTATGCGTATATCTTCTAAGGTATAGGTGTTTACGTTGCTTAGTTTTTTATAATAGGCTTCGCCCACAAGTGTAAACGGGCGGTCCCATAACTTAAAACTATATTCATTGCCCAGTACCCAATGAACTGACTTTTGAGCCTTTACAGATGATTGAACACGACCTAATCTATCTCTTAATTCTCTATAGAAAGGAGGTTGGTGATAGATGCCCGCCGAAAACCTGAAGAGCATGTCTTTTTTCCATTTAGGCTTAACGGCGAATTGCGCCCTTGGGCTAAAGATTGTTTGCGATACCTTGGGTATACCCGTTCCACTTACCGTCCAATATTGTGCTCGTATCCCTAAATTGTAATATAGGTCAATACCTTTTAGGTGAGTGTGTTCACTGAATTGAGCGAAACCCGAAAAGCGATTTGTTTTTACAAAGTTTTTTGCGATGAGCGACTCAAAAGGTACCAAAAGACCTTCAAAGGGTTCTTCGGGTTGATTGTTGACAAATTCCGGTAATGGGGGTCTTATCGAAAATCCGGCGGAATCTATAAATTCTGACTCTCTTATTTGATCTCGAATGTCTTCATGGGTGTATTTAAGCCCCCATTCCAAAGCCTTTTCGCTTTTTGAATATTTCCCTTTATGCTCTAAATTAAAAATAAGGGCATCGAGAATGTTCCTCGCTCTATTGAATTGAGAGCCGATACCTTTTGAGGCCGTAACCTCACCAAGGGTGTCACTTCCTAGATCTGAGTCAACTTCACCCAATTTATATAGGGCAATAACATCTGAACTTTCTTCCTCTGCGGTATGGTAGATCGATGAGATCAATTTCAAGGTAGTATTGTCGTTTAAAAAGTAATTTGCTTTTAAAGCACCAAGTGCGGTGTTGAATTTATTGTTTTCCTTTCCTTCATAATTAACTATCAACGCCCTAGGTTGGTCAAGGGTTCCGAAATTGGTCTGTCTGTTCAATGGTTCGTTCTTATAATCGTTGATCGAGATGTTTCCTAAAAAGCTCAAATGAAATTTTTCAGTGAAACGATAGGTCGAATAGCTCTGAACATCAAAAAAAGTAGGGTTGAAATTGGTAATGGTCTGTTGGCTTTTCACCAAAAGACTATTATTGCGATATCGAATGCCAGATATACTTGTGAATTTCTTGTTTTTTGATAATGTCTCGACCGCTGAACTTGCCCCTAGAAAACTAATATCGGCCTGAGCACCAAAAGCTACGGGATTTTTATAAGTAATGTCTAAAACGGACGAAAGCTTATCGCCATATTTTGCCTGAAAGCCACCCGCCGAAAATTTAACATTCTGTACTAGGTCGCTGTTTACAAAGCTGAGACCCTCTTGTTGGGCAGAGCGTATGAGAAAAGGGCGATATACCTCTATCTCGTTTACGTATACGAGGTTTTCGTCATAATTACCACCACGAACAGAATATTGGGTGCTCAATTCGTTATTTGACGAAACCCCGGGCAATAATTTTAGTACATTCTCAACACCTGCATTTGCACCGGGAATTTTACGAATCACTTCTCTAGAGATCGTAGTGATACCTTCTACGCTTTTTTTTCCGGTTGGCATGACCGTTACACCATCGACCTGTATGGCATCCGTTTTCATGACAGGGTTTAATTCATAAGTTTCGTTGGTAGTCAGTATCAGATTGTTCAAGACCACATCTTTATGGCCTAAATGAGAAAAAGTGATTGTAGTTTTGGTGTCAGCGATTATCTGTAGCACATAAAATCCGTTGATGTCAGAAAAAGTACCCGTGTTGCCGGTAGAAACATTGACATTGGGTAGCGGCTCGTTCAGTTCGTTCAAGACCACACCGGTAATAGTTGCCGTTTGCGCTCTTACCATCATGAAACCACATAATATAGATAAAACTAAAAAGTGTCTAAAAAGCCCCAAACCAATTATTTTCTATAAAATGTACTGTCAAAGGTAGTACTGTTTCCTACATTGTCAGTTACGATGACCACAAGATGGCATTGTTTTTGATCTATGATCGTATCCTCAAAATTGTAAGTGATGGTATTTTTTTTAGGTTCGTATTCCATCAATATCCACTTTCCATTGATGGTTGCCGAGTAGGTATCTATGCCACTAAGGTCATCTGAAATTTTTAGGCTGAGATAGCTATAGTTGTTAAGCCATTGCTTTTCTTTGAAATTTTTCGCCTTGACTTTAGGTGCGATCGTATCTTTTGCCAAAGTATAGGTGCCGAGATTTCGGGTTCTCGTTGTAAATGTGTTTTTTCTTTTATAGGTTGATGCGTAATTCGGTTTCATTTTTTTATCTAATCGAGCGATAAAAAGTTGTTTGCGCTCGGCCTTTGGGTATTTGGTTACGTCAAAGGTGATGGTGAATTTTCGATGTGCGGGTATTCTACTGTTGTGAATGGTTACAGTGTCATTTCCCTTTTTCAGATCAATATAGAAATCTTTGTAAAAAGTGTTGGTCGGAAAATATACTTTGGCGGCCCCAAGATTGTAGTTGTTGGGTTTTTTAGCAACTATAAAAGTTTCAGTTTTGGTATCTTCCTTCTTTATTATGATTTCTTCCTTTTTACCTTCTACTGGTATGGTTACTTTGGTCAAGTTGCCCTTTAGGTCTTTTATCAATATCTCGACCGAGTACGAAAGCCCTTCTCGAACAGCTATTTTCCCATTGTTCTTTAGGGTATTGTATATGCTCAGTCTATTTGCCTTTGTTTTGAAACACCGCTGTATTTTTTTTCTATATTTTCCGTAATGGTCATAGTCTATTAGCGTATTGATATATCGGGTCTCTGAAAAAGAGAAGGACTCAAAATCATAATCAGTATATACTTTTCCGTTTACGAGTTGTTGTACCGAGTAGATTCCGTTTTTATTGGCTGCCAGATCTTGACGGTCATAGCCCAAGAAACCAAAACCGATTGTACCCAAGGCAGAAACAGAATCTGCCAAATAGGTACCGTCTTTTTGACGTGAGAAATTAATCTCGACCTTATCGTTGCTTTGATTTATCTGAGCATCTTTTGATATGGGATATCCATAGAGCTTATCTAAAATAGGGTCCGTTGCATCTCTGACTTCCAACCCATATAACAAAGGGTTCGTAGGTTTTTCTGAAATACTGCTTCTGATCTCGAAATGAAGGTGTGGGCCAGAAGAGCCTCCGGTATTACCACTATAGGCGATTACTTTTCCCTTTTCGACCTTTACGTCACCGTAATTGGGAAAGACCTCTACCTCATACGATTTTTTCTTGTATTGAACTTTTTTGATGTATTCCTCTATTTCTGGTGAAAACTTTTGAAGATGCCCATAAACTGAGGTATAACCATTGGGGTGTGCGACATAAAGTACTTTTCCGTACCCCCAAAGCGACACTTTTATTCGTGTAACCGTACCGTCACCAATGGCAAAAATAGGCAAACCTTCGCGTTGTTGTGTTTTTATATCAATGCCCGAATGAAAGTGGTTAGATCTCAATTCACCAAAAGTGCCGGCTAAGATCAGGGGAATTTCAAGTGGTGCTCTGAAAGCCTCTTGAGGGTATTTCTCCTGACCAGAAATACCAATAGAGAATAAGAAGATCAACCCGAAAAACAATCTGTGCATAATATATGGCAAATTAAAATGAGGCAAACTATTGTGGCGAGATCAAATACCGAACGTTTATTGGCCGACCTGCCTTGTAAAAGGATACAAAATTAAGTAGTTGAAAGTAATAAATAGCATTGGATCGTAAAAACTCTAGGCTATAAATTCTCATGTACTTTAATTGAACGGTTTTACGAACATTAAAGTATTACTTTAAGAATAATTGAAAAAACTATTGCTAAGTACTAAGATGTATGTTAACTTTGTGTAAAATGCATTGCGTTTCGCATATGAGTGAATTGGTCAATATAGTTGATTCTTTAGAGAATAAGATCAGTAAGTTGTTGCATAAGTTAGAATTGTTGCAACAGGCAAATACCACATTGGAAAAAGAACTGGTTTCTACGAGGAACATTCAAAATAGCTCTCAAAAATCCGTTTCGGAATGGGAGGAAAAGTACAATTCGCTAAAGCTTGCAAATTCAATGCTGGGCAGTAGTACCAATAAAACGGAAGCCAAGCTAAAAATAAACACCCTTATCAGAGAGTTGGATCATTGTATTGCCCAACTCGCTGTATAACGTTTAAAATACGATGTCTGAAAAGCTCAAAATCAAACTTTCAATTGCTGATAGGGTTTACCCTTTGACCATTGACCCCGCCCAAGAAGAGGGGTTGCGTAAAGCGGCCAAGAATATCGAACAATTGGCAAAAAAGTTTGAAAAGAGCTATGCTGTTCGTGATAAGCAAGATGTATTGGCCATGTGCGCCTTACAATTTGCCTCTAAAATCGAACAAAAAGGCATTGACAAATCAGAAGGAACCAAAAATGCAATAGAACGCTTAAAGGCATTGGATATTTTGGTAAATACCAAGCTTGGTATACAATAAGTTCTTTTAAATAATATCAAAGTTACTGCCCACATTGGTAATAATTTTTGACAAACTCAACGCTAATTTAATTCAAAAGGGTGAGTTTAGGTTGTAAAAGCAAGCCTTGCCAGTACAAGGATCCTTGCGCAGCCTGTTAGCCCTAAACCTGTTTATAGGAGTTTGTACAAAACTTCGCCGATGTGGGTTTTTTTGTAAAGTACGGTTCAGCCTTACAATAAATTAGAAGTAGTCGATTAGGGTTGGTAGAACAAAAGCCACTATTTTAGTGGAATCTTGATATTTATCAAGAGATAACAATTTAATTTTAAATTTCATGGATAGTATAACATTGATAATTGGTGCCGTCGGGCTGGCAATCGGCTTTGTAGTTGCAAAGTTCTTGGAAAAAGGGAAGGCATCAAAGACCATCGCAAATGCAAAGAAAGAAGCAGATTCTATTTTAAAAAGCGCGAAAACCGATGGTGAGAACATTAAAAAAGATAAAATGTTTCAGGCCAAAGAAAAATTCTTGGAATTAAAGGCCGAACATGAAAAAGTCATTAATAATAAGGACAGAAAAATAGGTGAAGCAGAAAAGCGAACCCGTGACAAAGAGTCTCAAGTAAGCAATGAGTTGGCAAAGAGTAAAAACCTAAACCGAGAGTTAGAGGTCAAACTAAGGGATGTTGGGCATAAATCCGACTTTTTTGAAAAGAAACAATCTGAGCTTGAAAAATTACATAAAAACCAAGTGCAACAATTAGAGGTGATATCTGGTCTTTCTGCAGATGATGCCAAAAACCAATTGATGGAGTCTTTAAAGGAAACCGCAAAGTCAGATGCGATGGCTTACTTGCAGACGACTATGGAAGAGGCCAAACTCACTGCTGAACAGGAAGCCAGAAAAATCATAATCAATACCATACAGCGAATAGGAACAGAGGAAGCCGTTGAGAATTGTGTCTCAGTATTCAATTTGGAGTCTGACGATATCAAGGGACGTATTATAGGAAGAGAGGGTAGAAATATTCGAGCTCTGGAGTCTGCTACTGGGGTTGAGATTATTGTAGACGACACCCCTGATGCGATTATATTGTCATGTTTTGATTCTGTTCGAAGGGAGATTGCCCGTTTATCATTGCACAAGTTGGTGACCGATGGAAGAATTCACCCGGCAAGAATAGAGGGTATTGTCAAAAAGACAGAAAAACAAATCGAGGCTGAAATTGTAGAAATTGGTAAGCGAACCATTATCGATTTGGGTATACATGGCTTGCATCCTGAATTGATAAAAGCAGTAGGTCGAATGAAATATCGTTCCTCTTATGGGCAAAACCTCTTGCAGCACTCTAGAGAAGTTGCCAAACTATGTGGAATAATGGCCGCCGAAATGGGATTGAATGCCAAGGTAGCTAAAAGAGCTGGTCTCTTACACGATATAGGCAAGGTGCCCAATACCGAGGAAGAAGTTGAAACACCGCATGCTATTCTTGGTATGAAATGGGCGGAGAAATTTGGGGAGAAACCTGATGTCTGTAATGCCATTGGTGCTCACCACGATGAGATTGAGATGAAATCATTGATATCTCCTATCGTACAAGTTTGTGATGCGATAAGTGGTGCACGGCCCGGGGCAAGAAGACAGGTAATGGACTCGTACATACAACGTCTCAAAGACCTTGAGGAAATCGCTTTTGCATTTGGCGGGGTTCAGAAGGCCTATGCGATACAAGCGGGTAGAGAGCTTCGTGTAATCGTTGAAAGTGAAAAAGTGAGCGATGATAAGGCAGCAGAACTATCTTTTGAGATCTCGCAGAAAATACAGACCGATATGACCTACCCAGGTCAGGTGAAAGTTACCGTCATTCGCGAAACTAGGGCAGTGAACGTGGCCAAATAATATATTAGAGTTATACCAACAAAAAAAGAGCTGCTGTTACGGCTCTTTTTTTGTTGGTAATATTTCTTTTTCACTATTTAATACTAAGGCCAACCAATTATCTATTCCTCTTCAGATGAGGTTGTTTCGTCATCGTTTGCCTCAGTTTCTTTATTGAGGTTGTTCTTCATGATATTGAGCTTTTTAAGCTTTTCTTTCCAAGTGGCAAGGGCTTCTTTATGGGTATTTACTCTTTTAATGACGTCTTGTACGAGTGGGTTGTCTTCAGATGCACTCGAGAAAAATTGCAGGTTGTTTTCCAACTGACGAATTTCACTATTGCTTTCGTCTATTTTTCTGCGTATGAAGGTGCGTTCTTTCGAAATCGCCAGATCATTGTCTTGTTGAGCCAATTGTTGGATCTTGTTACCGTATTTCAAAAGTTCTGATTCTTGTCTGCCAATATCGAGTTTTTTAAAGATGGCATCTAATATTTTATCGAACTTTTGATTGATGTTCTTTTTCTTAAAAGGCACTCTACCATAGGTTTTCCACTCTTTTATGAAGGCTTTGATACTGGTCATATCTTTTTCGCGATTACCAGAGGGTTCAAAAGCCTTTAAACGTTCAATACAGGCATTCTTGTTCTCTAGATTTTCAACCTCACCTTTATAGGCTTTATCTTTTAAGGCATGCAATCGGTCAAAATAATGGTTACAGGCACCTTTGAATTCTTTCCATATTTTATCGGAGTATTTACGCGGCACATGGCCGATTTTTTTCCATTCGCTTTGAATGCGTTTCATTTCTTGGGTGGCTATATCCCAATCATCGCTTTCTTTTAGCGATATGGCCAGATCCAAGAGTTTTCTTTTCTTATCGAGATTGTCTTGTTGGTCTCTTTTCTGGTTTTTGTAAAAGGCATTTTTGTTTCGGTTAAAAGTCCGTACGGCATCTTTGAAGGCAGCCCAAGTCTCTTCATTTACTTTTTGCGGTACTTTACCAGCTTTGAAAAATGCATTTCGTTGCTCTTCGATCTGTTTTATTTGTTGTTGTAGGCTTCTATGGTTATCGGATACATTTTCTGTAATGACGAGTATATTGGCAATAATCTTCTGTTTGTTCAGATAATTCTGGTCGTAAACCTTGTCTTGCTCTTTGTAATGCTCTTGTCTTCTTTTGTGAAGTGCTTTGGTGGCATCGCTGAAAAGTTCCCAGATCTGCTCTCTGTGTTCTTTACCAACAGGGCCAATTTCCTCTTTCCATATTTTATGTAGTATCTGTAGCTCGCGAAATGCTTTTCCTATACTTGGTTCTTTGGCGAGAGCTTCGGCCTTTACCACAAGTTTTTGTTTTTCTTCAAGATTGTGCTTGAAATCAAGATCACGCAGCTCTCTATTGATATGTAGAAAGTCGTAAAAAATCTCTATATGATGATGATAAGTACGCCATACATTATTGTAATGTGTACGTGGCACGGAGCCTGCATTGCGCCAGCGCACTTGTATATCTTTGAAATTCTTATAGGTTGTGTTTATATCCTCTTCTACATTCACCAATGCTTTGAGTTCTTCAATGAGCTCTAATCGTTTGGCAAGGTTTTCTTTTAGGTTCTTTTCAAGGTTTTTATAGTATAGGTTGCGTTTTTCACGATATTCAGAAAAGACTTCGTTGAATTGCTTTTTGGTTACCGAATTATATCTAAAATCAATTTCATTACCACCATTGGTGACAAATTCTTCTTTCTTATGTTCAATGAATTCTTTAAACTTTTGGTCGAACTCGTACTTGATACCATCAACATGCTTTTTGATGGCCTGAACCTTTTCGTTCGTGACCAGCTTTTGTAATTCGCCCGTTAAGTTTTCAATGGTCATTGCATGGTAATCCAAAACTGGAATCTGATGCCTGTGATGGTTGTCAGTATCTTCAGCATCCTCAGCATTGTTCTCATCAATTTCTTCGATAACTTCATCGTCTTCTTTCTCTTTCTTTACAGTACTTTTTTTATCATCGAGGTTTTTTGAAGTTTCCTTTTTAGTGCCCTTTTCTTCATCTGTCGCAACAGGATCCGTAACGGCTTCTTTTTGAGTAGGTGCTTTGGTTTCAGCTACCTCTGTTTTTTCTTCGTTTTTGGCAATCGTAGTACTGTCTTCTGAAACAAAAGGTGTTTCAGAAGTTTTCAAATCAGCTTTTTTCACTACACTTTCTTGCAGTTCTTGTTCTTTATCCTTTGGCATTATCCATAAATTTGTTGCACAACGAAATGCTATGGTAAGATAGTAACAACCTACCTAACAGCAAAAATTATGATGTACTTCTTTGTTAGGGGGTCATAGTCGTCCTTAGCTAAAATGAAAAATAGTTCAACTACGAAAGTTTTTTTCTATAGAAATGCCTGCGGTTGGTTTTTTGCTATTGCGGCATAGATTAACTATTCCATATTTCCCATGCCTTTTCTGCTTGCAGCTCTAACATACGTTGACCGTTGCAAATAGCCGCACTTTGTTTTTCGCCCTCTTGTAAAAAAGCTGTTTTCTCAGGGTTGTAGATCAAATCGAATAGCAAGTGTTCTTGGGTGATATACCTGTATTGAATATCTGGTTTTAAATCTATATTGGGGTATGTGCCCAAAGGTGTACAGTTGACCAATATCGTATACTCTTTAAAAATTTCGGCACTTAGATCTTGATAAGAAAATTGGTTTTCAATTGGTTTTCTAGATACAAACGTATACGGAATATTAAGTTCTTTAAAAACAAAAGCAATGGCCTTAGACGCACCACCTGTACCTAAAATCAGTGCTTTGGTATGTTGTGCTTTCAAAAAAGGCATTATTGATTTTCGAAACCCATGGGCATCGGTATTATACCCTTTTAAACCTTCTTTGCTTATTTTAATAGTGTTTATCGCACCTATTTTTTTAGCCTTTGCATCCAATTCGGTAAGATATGGAATAACGGTTTCCTTATAGGGTATGGTGACATTGAGACCTTTGATGCTGTTCTGCTTAACGATTTTTTGAAAGTCATCGATTTTCTGCAGATCAAAATTCTCATAAGAATGGTTCTTCAATTTGAGGTTGGTGAATTTTTTCGTGAAATATCCCTTTGAAAAAGAATAGGAGATATTTTTTCCCACCAATCCGAATCTAACTTTTTTCTTTTCTGTTTTTTCCATACCAATCCAATCCTAATAAAACACTTATTCCGGCAATAACAAAAAATATTGCCCACCAAGTTTCGTTACTTCCAAAATCAGGAAAGAAACGCTCGTAGTTGGCTATGATTTTTCTTCCGTTCGAATCCAATATATGCTCGCCTGCCGTACTGGTCGTGTACACGGTTTTTTTCCAAGGCCAAACTACACCCAATGAGCCTGTGATAAAGCCCAATATTACAGCGGTTGTTATGTGTTTATAGTGTTTAAGCACGTATGATAGAATATGTGAAAGTGTCACTAGGCCCACGGCCGAACCTGTGGTGAAGACGGCTAAAATTTTCAAGGTGTTCAAGCGCTCACTGTTTTCTATAAAACTAAAATCACCATGAATTACCTCAGCGAAGGTGTCGTACAGCGCATTGACCGAATCGACCAAAAGAAGCACATAATTACCCAAAAGTATTAAAATAAAAGAGCCGGAAAGACCGGGTAGGGTCATGCCCGAAACACTGATCATACCGCAAAGAAAGATGAACAAGAGGTTGTCGTTTTCTTTTGCGGGACTCAAAAAACTGATTGATATGCCCACTATAAGACCAATGATACCAGCTATTGCGGTTTTTTTGTTCCAATGTTCAAAGCCTTTGCCGATATAATAGATCGACCCTAAGATCATTCCGAAGAAAGCCGCCCAAACGAACAGTTCTTTTTGCGCCAGAAAATAATCGAGCAGTTTCGAAACACTGAAATAGCTCACTAGCATGCCGAAGATCAGCAGTATTAGAAAAGAGGCGTTGGTATAGTGGTAAAAACTCTTGAACCTACCATATAGTAATAGCTTGAAGGCCTTAACGTTTATTTTTTGTAGCGAATAGATAAATTCTTCGTAAAAACCGCCCACGAAAGCAACAATACCTCCCGATACTCCTGGCACCTTGTTGGCGGCTCCCATACAGAGACCTTTTAAGACCAGAAAAAATTTATCAGAAAATGATCTGGTGTCGTTCATTTTAAAAGGGCGTTTATTCTTTTGAGGCGGTTCTTTCAAGTATAAAAATAAGAGAAAAACCTATAATCGCCGCAATAATGGCATACATAATTTGATGGTCGCCTTCAAAGGTGAAAGGCGAAACACTTTGCTCTTTTGAAGTAATAATTTTATGGGCAATTGTTTTCGCCTCCAATATTTCCCTCCATATTTTATTCAATGATCCGAGAATAAAACCGGTAAGTATGGCCAGCGTACTATTTTTATACCTGATGAACATCCATTTTAAGATTTTCGCAAAACTTAGGAGTCCGAAAATCGCCCCTGTACCAACGGTAAGTATTATTTTTATATCCCTATCGTGCACAGCGTCGAGAATGGTTTTATAAGAACCTAATAATACCAGAATAAAAGAACCTGATATACCTGGTAGGATCATGGCGCAAATGGCCACTGCACCAGATAAAAACAAAAAAGGAAGACTGTCAGAGTTTTGAGTGGGTGGAAGCGTAGTAATAAAATAGGCCACTATGGCACCAAGAACTAATAGCAGCACGGTAACCATATTCCACTTTTTAATTGCTTTGCCAACAAAAACAACACTTGCAAGAACCAACCCAAAGAAGAAAGACCATGTAGGAATGGGGTGGTTTTCAAGTAACCAACTGATCGTAGTTGAAAACAAAAAAATGCTGGTCAGCATACCGATCAATAACGTTAAAGAAAAGTTACCGTTCAATTTCTGCCAAAAGGCTTTGAAGCCTTCCTTTTGCCATGTTTTTAGGGTAGCGAGATTCAGGTTGTTGATCGAGGTGATGAACTCTTCGTAGATGCCCGCCACAAAAGCAATGGTACCGCCTGAGACTCCGGGCACCAATTCGGCCACGCCCATTGCCATTCCTTTAAGTGCAATGAAAATGTAGCGTAAAAAATTTCGATTTTCCATAGAACAAAAAACAAAAATAGTTCTTTTAACTGGAAGCTTTTTTGATATCGGATATTAAGTTCAGTATCCATTCTGTAGTATTGTACTGCGGAAATTCTTCATGAAACAGGTACAATTTTTCTATATCGATATTTAGAGCATGGATCAAACTGATTCGGGCATTGATATTGTCATTGGCAAGTAGCTGCAGCCCAACCAGTTTATAGGCTAATCCAGCATCTTCAGGGTGAAATTCACGACCTTGAGTCAAAATTTCAATGGCAGAGGTTAGATCGGTAGTGCTATGGGCAGCATCTGCCCATTTCAACCATGTATCTAACTCGAAATTACCTAGACTCACCATTTTTTTATAAGAAAAATCAGCCTCGTCGTAGTTTTTAAGACTGGTATTTATTAGGCCGCATTTTTTCCAGTAATTCGAATTTTCGCTATCGATATTAAGGGCTTTGTTGATATAGAACAAGGCTTTTTTATAGTTCTTTTTTTTATGGTAAAAATCGGTTATGGCCAACCATCCCTTATCGAGTAGAGGGTCTTGGTGAACGGTTTGGTAGTAATAGGATTTGGCAATGTCATTGTTCCCCAATTTTTCATGGCACTTGCCCATCCGTAGATAGGCATGCGATGTTGGGTCTTCAATTTTTATGGTTGTTTCGTAGTTTTCAATGGCATCATGGTATTTACCTAATTTCTCTAATACCTTACCTCGTTCAAAATATGCACCTATAAAGGTATCGTCAGCGATTATTGCAAAGTCATAAGCTGTAACTGCCTCTAGGTACATTTTTTTTGTATAATACTGTTTGCCTAGTTGATGCCAAGCTACCTCACAGTACGGATTTCTGTCGAGATAATCATTTAGGTAGTATATGGCACCATCAAAATCTTCTAGAAATTCAAAGCAGTGTATAATGTTGTACAACGATGAATAGTCGTGCTCGTCATACGAAATACATTTAATGAAATTATCTTTGGCCAATTTAAAATCATCCATAAAGAGATACTCCATTCCCAGTAATGAGTGAATATCAAAATGGTTGTCAGATAATTCTAGGGCCTTGTTCAAGAGATTGATCGCAGCCACGTGGTTATCTTTTTTCGATTGGATATTGGCGCGCTGTATATAAATTTCTTCATTTTGCTTGTCTATAAGCTGTAGCTTGTCAAGTAGCTTTTCGGCTAGATCTAAATCGTTTTCAAAGACATGCACTTCAACATTCAATAATTTTAGTTCTATGGAATCAGGGTGTTGTTGCAAACTGATCTTAATAGCTTTTTTTGCTAGAGCTATTTTTCCGTTGTTGAGATAATGGTGTATAATATCCTCAAAATCCTCTGCATCGAAGAAATAGACATCGTCTGTCTTGAGCATGGATTCAAACTTAACAACTGGCTTACCAGGTCTTTCGTTAGATTCTAACGCCATAGAATTTTTAGGTTAAACTATGGAATTAAAAGTAGTCTTTTGAGGCTATTTAAAGTTCTTGATGAAGGCTATATTATTAACAAATTAGTTAACAAATTAAAGTCCGGGGTCTTCATACCCGTCTAGAACGCTATTGATCAAAATGCAGCCCTTCTCTATTTCATCAATTGATATGGTCAATGGAGGTGAAATTCGCACGGCTTTTTGTTCGAACAAAAGCCAAAATAAGATCAAGCCCTTTTTTGCACAGGTGAGTATCAGATAATCTGCTACGGCCTTGTTTTTCATAATCAGGGTCAACAACAATCCCTTGCCTCGTATTTCTTTGATACGTTCGTGTTTCAACAGTTTTTTAATAATCGATTCTTTTTCTAAGGTTTCAGAAATAAGGGTCGTTTCTGTCAGCTCTTTTAAGGTGGCCAAACTTGCCGCGGCAATTAACGAGTTACCGCCGAAAGTGGTGATGTGCCCTAGTTTTGGATTATGTTGCAGGCATGTCATGATTTTTTTTGATGTTGTAAACGCACCTACCGGAAGCCCTGATGCCATACCCTTGCCCATAACCAGAATATCAGGTGTACAATTGAAATGCTCAAAGGCGAATAATTTTCCCGTACGGCCGAAACCGGGTTGAATTTCATCTAAGATCAATAAGGCCCCCACTTGATAGCAACGCTTCCTTATTTTTTGTAAATAGCCTTTTTTGGGCAAAATCATACCTGCACCGCCCTGAATAGTTTCTAAAATGACTGCTGCCGTTTTTTCGGTTATCTTTTGAATATCTTCCTCAGCATTGAATCGGATAAAGGAAACATCTGGAATCAGAGGTCGAAAAGCGCTTTTACGTTCTTCTAGCCCCATAATGCTAAGACTGCCCATTGTATTACCATGATAGGCTTTTTTGGCAGCGATGATCTGTGTTCTGCCAGTGAATCTACGAGCAAGTTTTAAGGCACCTTCAACAGCTTCGGTACCCGAATTTACCAAATAGGTAGTCTCTAATGTACTTGGTAAGAGTGATGCCAAAAGTTTGCAATAGTCGACCGCTGGTTTTTGAATATACTCACCGTAGACCATTACATGCATATATTTTTCAGCTTGTTCACGAACGGCAGCTACGACCCTGGGGTGACAATGGCCTAAACTGCATGCCGATATCCCGGCAACAAAATCTAAGTGTGCGTTTCCTGATGTATCATAAATATAACTGCCTTTGGCATGTGATATTTGCATGCCCAAGGGGTGTGGCGTCGTCTGTGCTTGGTGTTTTAAAAAATCTTCTTTCATGCTGCTATCATGAGACCTATCTCAAAGCCTAATTTGTCTTCGGTTTCAAGGCTTTTTGACGTTTTTCCGGTTTCGCCGAATCCTTTTCAGGTATTGGAATGTTATTTACAGGATCACTTGGGTTCAATTCTCGTTCCTCTTCTTCGATATCCAAATCAATAGGGTTGTCTATGCCATGAATGACCACCAATTCAATATTGTTGTCATCTTCGTCAAAAATATCATCTTTGGTCAATATACGTTCATCGCCCCGCCAAATAAACCCTTTCAGTTTTCTACTTTCTTTAGGAAGCTCTTTTTCTGGAAAAATGTCACCCTCGGGTTTTGTTCTAAAGGTCAGATCTTCAACATCATTATTTGCCATGGTAATACGGATTGAACTACAAATGGTCTTATTGATGCCAATGAGTTCTTGGTCATCATTGTACATATAGTAAATGACCTCGGTGTTCTTTACAAGATCGATAGTTTTTAGTTCGTTTTCTTTGAACTTGCCGAACAGGTCTTTGCCCTTAGCTTGGTTATAACCTGTCATACTAACACTGTCTAAAGAAATAATAAAGGCATTGTTGAGTACTTTTAGCGAATCTAACTTCTCGGTTTTGAGGTTTGATATGAGAAGAATACTGTCACCCGTCATTTGATTCACCCCGTTCCACAAAATGGGATCTTTGATCAATTGGGTGATTCCCGTTTTTTGTTCTGAATGTATTGAATCACATTTTCCGCTGAGGTCCGTTTTGAAGAATTTGGCATTTCGAAATGCACGGAGAATTCGATTTTCGGGTTTTCCGGTGACCATTAAAGTATCACCGTGCATATAAAGTGAATCTTGTTCCATCAGACTTATCGAAACCGCTCGTTTGGTGGCAAAAACAGAATCTTTGGCCTTGAAGACCTCTGCATAGTGCGCCCGAATAATCCCTTTATTAATGGTATCGGTCACCGTTATATTGTTAGTGGCCGAAGCAAATTCAGATGCTTTATCAAAATAAACGCTATCGCCTTCAATGATTCGGTTGTTATAATCTATTCGCGTGTTTTTTATGCCGTAACCACTTTGAACCAAAGTATTATAGAAACCTCGTTCGCAATAGATTGTATAGGTATCACCAGTAATAGTCGATGCACCGTACATATAGGCATTTTTAGAGGCAGTGTAATAATCAAGCCGTTCTGAATCGAGCACGAAATCAGGGTTGTTGAGGTGTACGCTATCTAAAAATTGCGCTTTTTTTATTTCCATAAAATACCTGCCTATTTCACTGGTCAGTGTATTTACAGAGTCTATCACCGTACCCGAATCCCTATAATAAGCTTCCTGTTTTTCTCGATCAAAATAGAGGGTGTCGGTTCTAAGTATTGTGCCTGAATTGTCAAGCACGACCTGTTCATAGGCTTTGGCAAGCTTGATATTGGCATCGTAATCAATTCTGCCACTGGTCATTTCTACTGAATCGCCCTGTTGGAGTCGTACGTTGCCTATGGCCTTTAGTTTTTGTTCCTTTTGATAGAAAATAGCTACGTCGCACCAGAGGTCGGCTCCTTGATGTTCAAACTGTACTTGTTTCGTGTCTTTACTGAAAATGGCCGCACCGGGGTAATGTTCTTCGTCTTTGGTGAAATTGGCACCGTAGACGATATTGATTTCTTTTTTCTCTAGATTATCTTCTTGACCTAGAGTAATTCCAAAAATCGAAATGCAGAATAGAAATGGAAGAATGGCGCGCAATACGTTGGTTTTTATTCAAAAATAGGATTTTTTTAAGAGAGCTTTATATTGATTGGGATAGATTTAGCATTGAGCCCACTCGCCCTTTGTTTGTTTACTTGGTGTATATGGTCTGCGTTCTATCGGGTCCGACGGAGACTATTTTAATAGGTACCTCCAGTTCTTTTTCAAGAAAATCAATGTACTTGTTCAAGTTGTCAGGAAACTCTTCTGGTTTGCTCATTTTGGTCAAATCCTGTTTCCAACCACCCATTTCGGTATATATGGGGGTTACGTTTTCTGCTTCAATGTTATAGGGTAGGTGGGTGATGACCTTTCCCTTATAGTTGTAGGCTGTACAGATCTTCAATTTTTCAAACCCGCTTAGAACATCGCCTTTCATCATCATCAATTCTGTGACGCCATTGATTTGTACGGTGTATTTCAAGGCCACTAGATCGAGCCAACCACATCTTCTTGATCTTCCTGTAGTAGCACCGAATTCATTGCCCACACGCCCCATGGTCTCACCATCTTTATCAAAAAGTTCTGTTGGAAATGGGCCACTGCCCACTCTAGTGGTATAGGCTTTGAAAATTCCTTTTACTTGGCCTATTTTACTGGGTGCTACACCCAAACCTGTACATGCCCCGGCTGCGGTAGTATTTGATGAGGTTACAAAAGGGTAGGTGCCAAAATCAATATCCAATAAAGAACCCTGAGCACCTTCGGCCAGTATTTTTTTTCCTTCCTTTTGCGCTTGGTGAAGGTATTCTTCACTGTCGATAAAGGTCAATTTTTTCAATTCTTCAAGGGCTGCAAAAAAATCGTTTTCAAGATCTTCTAAATCGTATTGAATGTCTACATCATAAAAACCGATCATGGCCTCGTGCTTATTGGCCAAAGCTCTATACTTTTTTTTCCAGTCCTTCATTTCCAAGTCACCAACTCGCATTCCGTTACGCCCTGTTTTATCCATATACGTAGGGCCGATACCTTTTAAGGTAGATCCTATTTTGGCCTTTCCTTTGGCTGCTTCAGAGGCTGCATCCAATAAGCGATGGGTAGGCAATATCAGATGGGCCTTTCTTGAGATCAATAAAATCGAATTGATGTCGAGATCGAATTTTTCAAGTGCTTCCAACTCCTTTTTGAAGGTGACGGGATCGATAACAACGCCATTACCAACGACGTTCATGGTATTTTTGTGAAAAATACCCGAAGGTATAGTGTGCAATACATGTTTGATGCCATCAAATTCCAACGTATGTCCCGCATTGGGCCCTCCTTGAAATCTTGCGATTATATCATAATCTTTGGTTAGTACGTCAACGATTTTCCCTTTTCCTTCATCGCCCCATTGTAGGCCTAACAATAAATCTACTGCCATTAGTACTATTGATTATTTGTTTGTGTTCTATTTTGAACCCTCCTCGCTAGCAGGGGGATTTTTTGTTCCGTAAAAATATAATGAATGAGCATTGATCTTGATATCGAAGACTTCTTCTATCGTTCTTTTTATAGTTTGTATTCGAGGGTCGCAAAATTCCATAACCTCACCCGTATCGGTTAGAATTACATGATCGTGCTGTCGGTCAAAAAAAGATTTTTCGTACTGTGACTGGTTTTTGCCGAATTGATGCTTTCTCACCAGTTTGCAGCCTAATAAAAGCTCTATGGTATTGTACAAGGTAGCACGACTTACCCTGTAATTTTTGTTTTTCATTTTGATATATAGCGATTCTATGTCAAAATGCTCATCACTGTCGTAAACCTCTTGAAGTATAGCGTACCGTTCTGGTGTTTTTCTATGCTTATTATCCTCCAAAAAGGCAGTAAACACGTTCTTTACAATTTCATGGTCTTTATTAGATGCCATTATAATATTTTCTTAAACCTATACGCTATCGAACGTCTTGCCCAAGTTGGTGTTGCCGACCGTTGGGGTTTGTAGGCATTACAAATGTACAGTTAAATTTTAATTAGTTGAACAAGGTTTTATCAACAGACAATGAACATTAATCTAAAAGAATTCCCCTAGGCTCTGCCTTGGGCCTGCCTGCCGGACAGGCAGGGTTTCCGATTTTACCTCTCCTTTGGAGAGGTCGTAACTGCTTTTTTGCAGTTACGGGTGAGGCAAAATACAATCCCGAGATTTCGGGACGGTTTTTGGCCTAAAGCCAAAATGAAACTAGCGAAATACCTCTATGGCTCTGCCTCGAGGATTGTCAGTTTCAAGAATTTTTTATTTTATGCTTGTTGCTATAGGAAAATGGGTGTAGAAATAAAATAAACACGATAAATTCGATTTCTAAACTCGGGTAACTTTATCGATACCGTTGATTTGCTTTAAATTCGAAATCAATTTTTTGAGTATTGAATTGTTTTTTACCACAACGGTAATGGTTCCGGTAAAGGTTCCGCCATCTGTACTGAAATTTAAATTGCGCATATTGACGTGCATATTGCCCGATATCATTTCAGTAATATTGCTAATGAGGCCAAGGTTGTCGATTCCCGTAAGTTTTATCTCTGATTTGAATTCTTCTTGGGTAGAATCTATCCATTTGGCGGTTATAATGCGATATGCGTAATGCGACTGTAATGAAATGGCATTGGGACAATTCTTTTTGTGAACCTTAATACCCTCATTGACACTTACAAAACCGAAGACCTGATCACCTGGTATGGGGTTACAGCATTGCGACAGTTTATAACCTAGTTTATCCTCATTTTTGCCGAACACCAAGATATCGTATTTAGAAGTAATCTCATCTTTATCGATATCTTCAGGAATCGGGTTTCGCCGAATTTTGTTCTTGAAAAAACTAATGAAGGCATTATTGTAAGATGATGCAAAATCTTTGATCATTTGATTGTCAACAGCACCTATTCCCACTCTGTAAAAAAGATCTAAACTGGTCTTTAATTTAAAGTACACCACCATTTTGTTAATGGAGTCTTCATTGAAATTTATTTTTTGTGATTTTAGTTTTCTACGGAGTATTTCTTTTCCATCGAGAGCCATCGCTTTTTTCTCTTCGCGTAAAGAAGATT
>CAZEUV010000024.1:0-30646 GCA_964515285.1 uncultured Maribacter sp.
CCTCGCCCAAAGGCACATTTTGGCATGCGGCAACGATACCTTCAACACCCAACTGTCGTATTTCATCAAGTGTCACCCCAAAAGAGGGGCCAAACCAACGAAATGTTTTTTTTAGATACTCCATAATCTATACTCCGGAAAATGAACTAAAGCCTCCATCAACGTCAAAAACGCTTCCGGTCACAAAACTGGAGGCATCACTCAGCAGGTAATGCACCATTCCGTTCAATTCGGAAGCATCACCGAATCGTCCCATGGGGGTATTTTTGATAATACTACTTCCTCTTTCAGTTAAAGAACCGTCTTCATTGGTCAACAGTCTCCTATTTTGATTTCCGATAAAAAAGCCCGGGGCAATGGCATTGACCCGAATTTTATCTCCGTGTTTTGATGCCAATTCATTTGCCATCCACTTCGTGAAAATGTCCACCCCCGCTTTCGCCATCGAATAACCCAAAACCCTTGAAATGGTCTGTTTGGCGGCCATGGAAGAAATATTGACTATTGAACCATAACCTTGCTTTACCATCAACTCACTAAGCACAATGGTCGGGATAACCGTGCCGAACAAATTAATGTCGACCACTTTTCGGGTATCACTAATAGCAATATCATATATGGTCTGGTCAGGTTTTAAAGTAGCTCCGGGGATATTACCACCGGCAAGATTTACCAGTCCGTCAAGACGACCTAAATCATTTTCAATAGTATCTTTTAAGCTATTCAGGGCATCCTCATTCATAACATCCACAACGAAAATATGTGTGCTGTTCGCGACTACCGCATTCAATTCTCTTTGCTTTTCTTCGAGTTTATCCAAGGACCTACCTAACAAAAGAACATGAGCTCCAATTTGTACAAGGTATTCGGCTATGGATCCACCTAGGGTTCCCGTTCCTCCCGAAAGCGCGTAGTATTTATTTTTTAGGGAAAGTTGTTCACTCATTGATATTCTCTTTTGCTATGTTATAGGCCGTTATGGTCGTGTAATACTTGGTTATCATATTCGGAATTTCCCATGTGGGGAGTTCTCCCTCTTCCAAATATTTTAAATAATTATGTGTTACTTGGGCAAAATGCGCCTCATGCCCGATCTTAAAATTATCTGGTATATTGATTCTCCACGTACCATCTTTCATTTTCTCAACCGTGGTGCCCGGAAATTGTTTTGTAATTTCATTTTGGACGACGGTATTTAGCGTCTCCTCAAAATCAGCCTCCGACTTTGGTTCTATATACAGTATGGGTTTAAAATCTTCATCAGCGCCCTGCTTAATAATCAGGTTGGATTTTGTGCCCCTCATAATACTATAATGGGTATCACCGGTTCCTTCAGGGGCCTGATAATTCCATATTACCGAAACCTTAGCATGCTTCCCTTTTATTTTGTAAATCATTTCCCCATTGGAATAGGTGTGCAGTTTATCACCAACCAAATCCTTCTGTAAGTAGTCGGGGTATGACAACAACTTGGTAACCTTGGTAAATTCTTCTAGGTTCAACACAGTCGGCCACCTTCTTGCTTCGAGCATTTGTATATCCACAGAATCGATGAGTTGCTCCGAAAAAGCCTCCCACTGTACCAAGTCCACCAAATGGGTAGTCACATCCACAATGCCTTCCCCTTCCTCATTCACATCGAAAAACCAAGCAGGCCTGACCAAAGGTTTCCCAGAAACATATTTGAAAAAATGATGAACACTTTCCTTACTGATTGCAGGTTTGTCCGGAGTTCCATCTACCAATTCCCCAAAAACATCGGGAAGCATCGAGAACTGTTTTTGCATCATGGTGGTCGACTCGAAGCGCTCGGTCATGATATCATAAATCAATACCCCATTCTCAGCTGCAATTTTGAACGCCTCCTTTAACTTTTTAAATCCTTCTAGATTAATCACTAATGGTTTATCCGCGTAGACGTTCAGACCCGCCTTTACCGCCTCGATAATATAGTCTATTTTTTTTGAGTTCTTCCCGGCCACCACCATGACATTGCCGGGTTTATCAGCTAGCATCTTTTGAAGGTAATCATCTCGGACAATACTACTGACCTTCCAAGCGGTCGGGTCTTCTTGCCTGGAATTGTACTGCTCGATTTTGTCTAAAAAATCTCTTACCTCTGGGCCGTCTGGGGCGAAAACATGAATGGTTGAATCGACCTGTGGATACATTGCTTTTTGTACCAAGGCGGCATGAAAATGACCTGGATCCAAAGTCATGAATTTTACTTTATCCATAGTCGGTTGATCGTTTCCTTTTTCCATGGTCTTTTTTTTTCCGCAGGAAAGACAAAAACCAAGTAGTAGCACTACACTTAAATAGTTATTCATTGCCGTCTAGACCTTTATATTGTTAGTACCATAAGGCTTGCGTTGTTCCCTGTGTAGCATGGCATTTGCTTCATCGTCATTGACGAACATTTCGGTTTTCGAGTTCCAGTTTAATTTTCTGTCAAACTGCATGGCAATATCGCTGATCAAACAGATGCTACAGGCCTTATGTCCTTTTTCAATAGGTGAAATTGGTGCTTTTCGAGTTTTGATACATTCCAACCAGTTGCCATGTTGATCATCGATCTTCTTGAGATGAATCTCATTTTTCCCGATGACGGAAGTTAAAATATTCGGATCGGAAGCGTTCAATGCCTTGGCACTCTTTTCTTTGTCTACCGGGTCGGAAGCGGATGCTTGATAATCTCCGCGGGAAACAAAAATCCAGCCCTCATCACCCTCATAGCGAACGCCGTTTGTATACCCACCGCTAGTGTAAACCGTTATCCCATTTTCGTACTCGTGCTTCACCAAGAAATCACCATGCACGTTCCACAGGCCTGATTTTGGAAACTCCGCCAAGGCCTCTACCGAAACGGGTCCGGTTAACTCGGTATCCATTCCCCATGCTGCGGAATCATAATGATGTTGTCCCCAACCGGTGATCATCCCTGCGCCGTAATTCCGTTGTCGCAACCAACCTGGTCTGCTATAATCGTTCTGTGGATGCACCCCAATTTCGGTGTATGGGACTTCGGGCGTAGAGCCCAACCACATATCGAAATTCAAATTCGCGGGAATCGGCATTTCCAGTGCTATCGAGCCTGCCGGGTCACCCGGAAGTCCTATTTTGACCGTATGGATTTTACCGATACGTCCGTTTCGTACCAGCTCTGCCGCTACACGAAACTGCAGCATGGCACGTTGTTGCGTACCCACCTGAAGTATCACCTTTTTTTCCTGTACGGCCGCTCGCAACTGTTGCCCTTCTTTTATGGTGAGTGAAGTCGGTTTTTGAAGATAGATATCCTTACCGGCCAAGGCTGCTTCCATGGCAGGCTGCGAGTGCCAATGGTCTGGGGTACTGATTATCACCGCATCGATATCCTTGTTTATCAACATTTCGCGATAATCCCCATACATTTTCACATCGACAAATTTGTCCTTTCCTGTTTTCTTTTTGTAAAAATTATCGACGAAAACTTTGGCGTCATTTAGACGTTTGGAATCCAAATCACAGACGGCCATTAGTCGGGCATCATCAAATCTCATAGTATCTGGCAAATCATGATCACGTGCAATTCTGCCACAACCAATTTGGCCAATATTGATTTTGTTACTAGGGGCATCCTTACCCAAAACATGAGCTGGCACTATAGTTGGAAAACCAATTGCCGCGGCAGTGCCCAAGACCGTTTTATTGATAAATTTTCTTCGCTTCATTTCACTTTATTTTGTAGCTGTAATTTAATAGTTGATCGTAGCCACGACAGGATTCGCAAAAGACTGCCAATAGGCTTCGGCATCTTCTACGGTCAAATCACCATCAAAGACCACCATTCTATATTTCAATTGGTAATTTTTATTCGGTTCTATTTGCCATTCTTCATATCGAATGGGGCAGAATTCAAAAAACATATCTCCCCTACCATTGTTACCATCAATAGGCCAAACTCGCATTGGCTCAGGGTGCATTCTGTTTTCCGGATAGCTCATAAAAAGAATACCGCTTGTACTTTTACCATCTGTTGACACTCCACTGACAATGGCCCAGCGCGCATTGGAACCGTCGGCCGTCAAGCGGTCTTTTCCTTTGGATGTCAATACGGAGCAATTATCAGCTTTCCATCTTTCTGTAAACCGCAAACCAATTCCACCGCCATACCGATAGGCTTCGAACAATATGCCCTTGTCAAGAGGGGAACTAAATGTGCTCGTATAGTCGAACATGTAGCGGTCAGGATGACTCAAATTCCAAAGACGGACATGCAAATCTTCATTGAGTGCTACCTGAGGTGCTTTCGGGGTTTTGAAATCCATGTGTTCTTGGGCTACGGTAAAAGAGGAGAAGACCTCACCAGAGTTGGTATTCTTAAACTCTTTGAACAGCACGGTTCCCATACCTTCCCCAAGATTCCAAAAATCAACTCGCACCGTATCGATGCGGGTGTGCGTCCACGGGGCCCAAAGACCGTAGTGATGATAATGATCCGGGGGGTGAATTCTAGTTAAAGTATCTCCTTTTGAGGTGATGATAGGGTGAATATACCCGGACTTTCCGAAAATAGAATCCACTCCTTTTGGCGGATAGGTCATATCATATCGATAACTTAAAAGGGATTTGCCGTCCTGATTCAATTTTAGATCACCATGCTCTTTTATTTGTGAAAGGGTATTCTTCAGTGATGCCACTCTTCCCTTTACTATATAATATGACACCTTTTGATTTGCATCAAGAGCTACTGAGGTAAAGTACAATTGATTGCCTTCAACTTGAAACGGTACTTCGGAAATCTTTCCATCAATTTTCATCATTAAATAAAAGGTATCCGAAAAATCTTCCTTCAGTTCCAAAACTACGGGAGAAGTCACCGAAGTAGAACCACTCAAAGTAAGGTGTAATGTTTCCTCCTTCGCCTCTTTACATCCAACAACCAATGGGAACAGACAGCACACCCATTTGGCTATTCGAGCTAATTGGGAAACAATGGTTACATTTGGCATGGTATTCGAAAAATTGGATTAAACTGGTTTAAGCTTTTTGTTTGGAACCAAAAATGAAGGCTTTTGTGACCTAATGTAGTCATTTTTTAGTGTCATAGCAAAGCTATGGGGCTCAAAAATGGCAAGATTAGGGTGCAATCCCGAAGCTTCGGGAGCGAAATTTGCAGGTAAAAGAAAAAGTCTAAACGAGTTCATTTTGAACAATTCTGTAATTTACAGTTACTTTTGACAATATGTCAACTAAATCCGAGATTTCGTTAACGTTAACGAATAAACACAAATACACACATCAATGCAAAAAATAGCGCTTTTCTTTTTTGGGTTTCTCTTTTTATTAAATAGCTCAGCTCAAGGTTTAGAGCCAATTGAAATTGATGAGGCCTGGTTGGCTGCTATCGAAAAATCTGTTCCTTCAAGCCCAAGGATCACAACAGACACTAAAAAGAAAATCCTGGTTTTCTCAAAAGCCACGGGCTATGACCATTGGACGATTCCACATAACGTTGAGATGCTAAAACTGCTGGGCAAGAAAACGAATGCTTTTGAAGTACATATCGGATATGACATTGAAAATTTTGATAGAAAGAATCTGAAAAAGTACGATGCGATTATCCTAAATAATTCAAACCCCAGCGGCCCTCATCGTGATTTATTCTCAGATCTTTTGAATCAAAACACGACCCTGACCGACCAGGAAATTAAGATAAAAGCTACCAATTATGAGCAGAACCTTATGAAATACGTCACTAAGGGCGGGGGACTAATGATACTGCACGGCGCCATTACGGTTCAGAACAACTCCGTTCCTTTCAGTAGAATGACAGGGGGCAGTTTCGACTACCATCCCAAACAACAGGAAATACATGTTAAGGAGGTCGATGTTAATCATCCATTGGTCAAAGCCTTTAAGGGCAAAGGCCTTACTCATATCGATGAACCTTATTTTTTCAAGAACGCTTATTTCGATTACAATTTTCGACCCTTGTTATATATGGAAGTCGACAAACTAGATGGGTTAAAAAAAGAAGTAGCCGAAAAAGTCATTTATGTTTCCTGGATAAAAAGACATGGTAAGGGCAGGGTATTCTATAGCTCTCCTGGGCACAATGCACAAAGCATGGATAATCCTGAATTATTGCAATTCTTTTTAGATGGTTTGCAGTATGTAGTTGGCGATTTGGATTGTGACGACTCCCCTATCGGTAAAAAATAGAAGGCATCGCCCTACTATCTTATCCTCAGTTAAAAACTGCTTTCTTTTTTCAAACATACGAGCCCGTATAGGACGTCAGTATAAAATTGCTTTATATTTACCCAAATTATTTATATGGATTTTATTTTACAGCCTTGGCCTTGGTATGTTTCTGGCCCATTGATTTCAGTTGTAATGTTCTTGCTGATTTATTTCGGAAAGACTTTCGGTATGTCATCAAACCTTAGAACCCTATGTAGTATTGGAGGTGCCGGAAAATACGTCGATTTTTTCGATTTTGATTGGAAAACATATCGTTGGAACTTAACCGTAGTTCTAGGTGCAATTATTGGTGGGTTTATTGCCGTTACGTTTCTATCGGATGGTTCTGCACTAACAATAAGCCCTGAAACGATATCTGATTTAGAAAAACTAGGGTTCAATAATGTTGGTGAGACGTTGTTGCCCAATGAACTATATGGTTGGGACAATGTTATGACCTTGAAGGGCATATCTATTTTGGTCATTGCAGGGTTTTTAGTAGGTTTCGGAACAAGGTATGCGAGCGGATGTACTTCGGGCCACGCCATTACCGGACTTAGCAACCTACAACTACCTTCATTGATTGCGGTTGTAGGATTTTTTATAGGGGGCTTGATAATGACCCATTTTTTACTACCCTTAATTTTTGGAATATGAAGTTTTTAAAATTTTTGCTGGTCGGGATTTTCTTTGGAATCGTTTTGGTAAAATCAGAAGCCGTGTCTTGGTACCGTATTTTTGAAATGTTCAAATTTCAATCGTTTCATATGTATGGCATTATTGGATCTGCAGTTATTTTGGGCGCATTGTTTATTTGGTTCATTAAAAAAATGAAGATTAAAAATATAGATGGAGGAAATATCAATATTCTTGATAAAGACAAGGGTTTTGCTCGTTATATTATAGGTGGTACAATTTTCGGGTTTGGTTGGGCCCTTGCCGGCGCATGCCCTGGCCCCATGTATATTCTTTTGGGTACAGGAGTGTTTAGTATGTTTATCGCAATTGCAGCTGCGATTTTCGGTACTTTTATCTATGGAATCTTAAAGGATAAACTACCCCATTGATTTTTTATGATTAGGTACTTTAAAATTACAAAACCCTAAAAAAAGGAAGATTCATTTAAAAACAAGAAAGTGAATTTTGATATGCTAAACGATTTCAGCGCTTAACCCAGCTTGAAGCAATTTACTGCACCTAGGTTCAAGATCACTGTATTCACCGGTTTTCACAGTACATTTTCCGTTATGATGAACAATCAAAGAACATTGTTCTGCCTGCACTGGTGTGTGCTCACAAACATCGATAAGTGTATTGATAACATAATCAAAAGTATTTACCTCGTCGTTAAAGAGAACGATTTCGTTTTGTGCTACGGTCTCTTCTTCTAATAGTAATTCTTCTAATATTTTTTCTTTGGCGCCCATTGAGATTCTATGTTTAACAACTAGCATAACATGCTCTAAAATACATATTTTACGGCAACCCAATTGTTTTTTTTTATATTTTTTTTAAATTTCAACGTTACCTCATTGCACTTTGAAGATATCAACGGAATATCTTCTTTGTAAAATCCGCTCATAAAAAGAATCCCGTTTTCACATAAACATTTAGCATATTTAGGGATATCCGTCAATAGAATATTTCGATTAATATTCGCTATAACAACATCATATTTTTTATTATCTACAAGTAAACCGGCATCTCCTTCGAGAACATTGATATGCCCACAATTGTTTCTTTCTATATTTTCTTTGGCGTTCAGGTAACACCAATGGTCAATATCTATTGCATCAATAAGTGCAGCACCTTTCATAGCGGCCAAAATAGCCAATACACCCGTACCACTACCCATATCCAATACTGATTTTCCTTTAAAATCGTGTTCCAAGATATACTGTAACATCATATGGGTCGTTTCGTGGTGCCCAGTGCCAAAACTCATTTTAGGCTCTATAACAATATCGAAGGTGGTTTTTTGCTTCTCGTGAAATGGCGCACGAACTACACATTGACCACTTACGTTGATAGGATTAAAATTCTGCTCCCAAGTGGCATTCCAATTTTCTTGTGGAATCTCTTTCAGATGGTAACTGATCTCGAAATTTTCATTTTTCAGAATTTGAATGTTGTTAAGAATGCCATCTTCCCAATCATTTTTCTTAATATAGGCCAGAACGCCCTTATCATTTTCCTTAAAACTCTCAAAGCCGACTTCACCCAGTTCTGCAATCAATATATCGGCTGCATATTGAATTGGGGCTACTTTAAAATCATATTCTATATAGATGATATCGGGCACGTTTTCTTGAATGTAGCTTTTGAGAAAAGAGTTTTAAATAAGCCTAAAGAACTAATTTCAAACGATGTCTCTCGCTGGCTTTCGTTTATAAAATATTAATATCAGACCTATAATAATAAATGGTATACTTAAAATTTGCCCCATATTTAAAGTCATTGAATCCTCAAATCCTACTTGATTTTCTTTAAAAAATTCAATTATAAATCTTGCTAGAAATAACAATACGAAGAGTATTCCAACAAAAAGTCCGTTATGTTTTTTTATGTTTTCTGATTTATAGATATAAAGAAGAATACCAAAAATCAGAAAAAATGAAAGTGCTTCATAGATTTGAGTTGGGTGTCGTGGAATTAAGTCGTTTCTTTGAAAAACCATTCCCCAATTTCCATTAGTCGGTTTGCCATATATTTCCGAGTTCATAAGATTTCCTATTCGGATAAAAGCAAGCATCGTTGAACCAATCGCTACTCTGTCCATTATCCACAATAAATTTATTTTAGTCCTTTTTGCGTATAGAATTATTGAAATTATTACTCCAATTACCCCACCGTGACTTGCTAATCCTTGAAATCCAATAAACTGGTACGATTCTCCAATCTTCTTGATTGGAAGAAAAATCTCAACGGGGTTTTGAATATAATACAAAGGTTCATAAAAAAAACAATGCCCAAGTCTTGCTCCTAAAAATGCACCTACAAAAACATACATTGTTAATTTTTCTAAATCTTCAAGAGGTACTTTTTCTCTAACATAAATTCTTTTTACAATATAATACCCAAGTCCAAGCCCTATTGCCCATGACAAACCATAATATCTTAGGGGGAATGTATTTGTTATCCATAGAATAACAGGATCAACATTCCAATTTACTATTCCATCTTTCATGGTTTAGATACCTTGTTTTATTTGAGGATAACGTTTAGATCAGATTCAAATCGCTTTTATAATCGCCACAAAATCATCTGCGACCAATGAAGCGCCACCAATGAGTCCGCCATCAACATCGGGTTTTGAGAAAATTTCTTCTGCATTGCCGGGCTTTACGCTTCCACCATATAAAATGGAAACATTATTGGCCACTGATGTCCCAAAAGCATCAGCAATTGTCTTGCGAATAAAAGCGTGCATTTCTTGAGCCTGCTCGGGCGAGGCCGTTTCTCCAGTTCCTATTGCCCATACGGGTTCATAGGCCAAGATAATCTTGCCCCATGCATTTTCATCCAAAGAAAATAAGGCGTTTTTTAACTGGTTCTCCACCAAATTGAAATGCTTACCTGATTTACGGTCTTCTAATTCTTCACCAAAACAGAACATAACCCGCATATTCTTTTCTAGAGCGGAAACTACTTTTTTGGCCAAAATTTCATCAGTCTCCCCAAAATAGGCTCGTCGCTCTGAATGGCCGATGATTACGGTATCAATATCGATATTCAATAACATATCGGCCGATATTTCGCCTGTATACGCCCCACTTTCAGCGTAATGCATATTCTGGGCAATGACTTGAATAGCAGAAGATTCCAAAGCACGAACCGCACCTACAAGATTAACATAGGTCGGTGCTACCATGACCTCAGCTTGGGTATCGGGTAGTTTTGCAGAAAGCTCTTTCAAGAGTGCTTCTGTCTCAGTTAAGTTCTTGTTCATTTTCCAGTTTCCCGCTACTATCTTACTTCTCATTTTCTTTTTAATTAAATTGTTCGACTATGTTTTCATCACTTGCCTTCACGGCCTTGAATAATTTTATTTTTCCTTTTTCGTCAATGACCATATACCGCGGTATCCAATCTAAATCTATGGCAGTGAAAAAATCTGACTCCCATCCTTTTGGTGCCCAGAAGTGTTGCCTACTATTAAAATCATACTTCTTCATAGCCTTTTTCCATTTCTTTTCATTCTTATCCAAAGAAATATAAACAAACGATATTTCAGGATAATCAGCCGTCAACTTTTTAATTGTTGGTATACCTACAATACAGTCTTTGCACCAAGATGCCCATATATCAACAAGAACTATATGACCTTTGTTATTTTCTATAATTGATTCAAAGGTGGTTTTTTCTCCATCCGCAGCGATAAAGATGTCCTCTAAGGCGGACTTGGAAAAAGAAATTTCTTGCGAAAACCCAAAAAAAGAGATTAGTAAAAATACCGATAGTACTTTGTAAAGCTTCATAGTTTAAAACTTCAGGTTATCCAAATCGTTGTTATGCACTTTTTGAACTATCGTTCCTTTTTCTAACACAAGTACACCAGGATTAGAACGCACAATGGTCTTTAATGTGGTCTCATCGGTAAAGTAAAAGCCAAAATTCAATTTGTTTTCTTTTATCAATTTTTGGGTCTGCTCGCTATTGGAGGCCGACATGCCAATGACCTTATATCCGTTCTTGATGGCAGCATCAGTAACCTTCCTCACCTCTGAATATTTATCATAATCGGTCTTTCTCAAATCGTACGCGATGACCATAACCAATTTGGGTTCTTGCAATAAGGACGCAGCAAAATCTTCTCCGTTTTGTTCAATGGTAAAATCGTGTATGGGTGGTTCATAGCCTTTTTGAATTTCAGTAGTCTCAACATCTAAAAACGCTCCTTCAACTTTGGGGTAATCGCCATTGGTCACTATAATAACTTCTTCACCGTTCTTATCAAACCGCCACGCATATTCGAAAACGGACTCTGGTGCACCTTCGGGCACGCTCATGCCTTCTTCAATATTGGCGCCAATATAATAAGGTCTAAAATCAATGACCGGCAAATGGTTCAAAACATAATTCGCATAGAGGCCAGAAATCACCAATGAGGCCAATGTAATAATACGTTTGGCATTCGAGTCGAAAATCGAACCAATATACTTTCTTCCCTTAAATAATATGATAATCAATACCAAAAGCACAATGTCTTTCGTAAACGATTGCCAAGGAGTTAATTTTATCGCATCGCCAAAGCAGCCGCAATCGGTTACCTTGTTGAAATATGCAGAGTAGAATGTCAAAAAAGAAAAGCCAACAATCATCAACAACAGGCTCCAAAGTGTGAGTTTTACTCGAAAACCTACCAACAACATCACACCCAACAATACCTCTAAAATCACAACAATAATTGCGATTTTAAGTGCATGGGGCATTAAAAATGGAAGATCTAAGACACCCTGACTAAAATATTCCTCAAGTTTAAAAGAGAAACCGCTGGGGTCGTTGAGCTTTACGTACCCACTGATGATAAATAAAACGCCAACAAAAATACGGCTAAAACCTACGATGTATTTCATTTAATTACTTGTTTTCATTTAGGTGAATCAATGCAAAAACAGCATAATTGACCATATCTTGATAATTGGCGTCAATGCCCTCACTGATCAAAGTCTTACCTTGATTATCTTCGATCTGTTTTACACGCAACAATTTTTGAAGAATAAGATCGGTCAATGAACTTACCCGCATTTCACGCCAAGCTTCACCGTAATCATGGTTCTTGTTTCCCATCAGGGTCTTGGTCTCCTGCGTATGTTCATCGAAAAGGGCAACGGCTTCCTTAGTGGAAAGATCCGGCTGTTGGGCTATACCCAATTTCAACTGAATCAACGCCATAATCGAATAATTGATGATGCCGATAAACTCAGAACGCTCGTCTTCATCTACTTTGCGAACCTCGTTTTCTTGTAGACTTCGAATGCGTTGGGCTTTGATAAAAATCTGATCGGTAAGTGAGGGCAATCTTAAAATGCGCCACGCACTACCATAATCCTTCATCTTTTTTTGAAACAGATCACGACATGTTTTAATGATATCATCGTATTGTTCAGAAGTATGCTGCATGAATATTTCGCTAATTTGCGTAAATTTCGTTTAAAATTTTGTGAATGTCAAAGTTCATGTACATAACTTGCTGATTCAACGGTAAGAACCCATACGTTTTACCCATTTAATTATGAACATCAATTGCAAAGGTAATTTAATTGATTTGAGTAGTCCTAAAATAATGGGCATACTCAATATCACTCCAGATTCTTTCTTCGACGGGGGCAAATACAAGAATCGGAAATCGATACTTTTACGAACCGAAAAAATGTTGCAAGAAGGAGCTACCTTTATCGATATCGGAGCCTATAGCTCACGACCGGGCGCAGAACCTATTTCAGAAGAAGAAGAGCTCAAAAGAATTCTGCCCGTTACGGAAATGCTCTTGTCCGAATTCCCTAACATACTATTGTCTATCGATACTTTTCGAAGTGGTATTGCTGAAAAATGCCTAGAAGCTGGGGCAGCGATAATAAACGATATTTCTGCGGGAAGGTTAGATAGTAAAATGCTATTGACAATTGCCCAACATAAAGCACCCTATATAATGATGCACATGAAAGGCAACCCCCATACGATGCTGCAAATGACCAACTATGAAGATCTACTTGGCGATATTCTCTATTATTTCTCTGAACGAATCGCTACGGCAAGGGCATTGGGAATACCTGATATCATTGTAGACCCTGGTTTTGGTTTTGCAAAAACCCTAGATCAAAACTATGAGCTACTTAAAAAGTTGGACTTTTTCAAAACCTTAAACCTACCCATGCTTGCAGGGTTGAGCAGAAAATCAATGATCTATACGGTTTTGGCATCCATAGCCGAAAATGCCTTGAACGGCACTACTGCCCTAAACATGATCGCCTTAAGTAAAGGAACAAATATATTAAGGGTACATGATGTAAAAGAGGCTAAGGAATGTATACTACTAACAGAAAACTTAATATAAGGGATAGATTTATTGTTCATCTATTTTTCATAATTTTACCAAAACGGCACCAACTTGGATTTTTTGAATTTTATTGATCTTAAAATTACCGACCTTATCGACATTGTCTTGGTCGCCATACTTCTCTATTATGTTTATAAACTCGTACGCGGTTCGGTCGCCATCAACATTTTTTTAGGAATCGTAATTGTCTGGGGCTTTTGGAAATTGACAGAACTCTTGGGCATGGAAATGATCAGTAGTATGGTCGGGGCCTTTATGCAGGTTGGGTTGATTGCCTTAATCATCGTTTTTCAGCAAGAGATACGAAAGTTTTTATTGATGATCGGCTCCACCAATTTTGCGAACAAACGCAATTTTTTGAAACACTTTAAATTTTTGGGTCAAGAAGGGCTTGCAACGAGCATTGATATTGATGCGATATTGAATGCCTGTCGAAACATGTCTACTACCCAAACGGGTGCACTATTTGTTATCGAACGTTCAAATTCACTTGATTTCGTCAAATCGTCAGGTGACAAAATGTATATTGAGATCACCCAACCCATAATAGAGAGTATTTTTTACAAGAACAGCCCTTTACATGATGGTGCCGCGGTCATTGTAAATAATTATATTGTGGCCACCCGGGTTATTTTACCTGTATCAAATGAACGTAACATTCCCCTGCATTTTGGGTTGCGGCACAGGGCCGCAGTGGGTATTACCGAAAAAACCGATGCGCTGGCATTGGTGGTAAGTGAAGAAACAGGTGATATTTCTTATATTAAGAACGGAACATTTGTCTCGTTCAAAAATTTAACTGAATTGTCTTCGGTGATGAAAGAAGACCTAATGTAATCACAACCTATGGAATGTAAAAATTGCCAACTTACCATGACCGATTCGCAAAATTATTGCAGTGATTGTGGTGCAAGAGTTATTCGCAACCGACTCACTTTTAAAAATCTGTGGCATGAGTTTACAGAACGTTTTTTCAACGTTGACAATACTTTTCTAAGAACATTCTGGCATCTTTTCGCCAAACCTCAGCTTGTCATTGGAGGTTATTTAGATGGTGTACGCAAAAAATACTTAAACCCGATTAGTTATTTGGGTATTGCATTGACCTTATCAGGGTTATCTATTTTCTTGATGCGAAAGTTTTTTTGGAATGATATAATCCTTGCAAGTATACAGACTCAGGACGGAGCTGACCCAGAAACAATGGAGAAAATAATGGGATTCACGTTTGATTTCAATTCTTTTCTCTTCCTACTGTACATACCTTTGCTGGCCATACCCGCTTTTATCATCTTCAATAAGAACAAATTCAATCTTTCTGAATATATACTGACTTTTATCTACGTAATGTCACATTTTAGTATCGTATCATTCTTTGTTACCTTGATTCTACTTGTCTTTGCTCCAACCATTTATATGTCGACATCTTTATGGATGAATTCTTTTATATTCATATATAGCCTATATATACTTCAAAAAATGAATCGATTCAAAATACCTGCATTGATTCTTCGTTCTGGCATGTTTACAAGTATGGTGCTCATTGGCTTCGTCATAATGATCGCGGTTCTAATGGGAGTAATCTTAATGTCAGGGGCAATAGATTTACAAGATTTCGCCCCAAAGAAATAGAAGTAAACTCAAGCCACTTCCTCGGCCAAAAATTGCGCCTCATAGAGTTTGTTGTAATACCCGCCTTGTTCTAGAAGTTCTTTATGGGTACCTGTCTCCACGATTTTTCCGGCATCCATGACCAAAATTTTATTGGCTTTTTTGATTGTTGCCAAGCGGTGGGCTATTATAATTGAAGTGCGGCCCTCAGTAATCTTTTCGGTAGCTCTTTGTATCAATTGTTCTGAATAGGTATCTACAGAAGATGTGGCCTCATCTAAAACCAAGATACTAGGGTTGCTTACATAGGCACGTAAAAAAGCAATCAACTGCCGTTGTCCGCTTGAGAGCATTGAGCCCCGTTCTTTTACATTATACTGGTAGCCCCCTGGCAGGCTCGTTATAAATTCATCGACCCCTATCTGTTTGGCCGCATCCTCGATCATCGCCAAGGTGACAGCATCTTCTTTTAACGATATGTTATTTGCAATAGAATCTGCAAAGAGAAAAACGTCTTGCAGTACTACGGCTATTTGCTTTCTTAAGAAGGTCAACCTAAAATCTTTTATATCGATATCATCAACAAAAATGCTTCCTGAATTTATCTCATAAAAACGGTTCAACAGATTGACAATGGTCGATTTTCCAGCTCCGGTAGCCCCAACGATCGCAATGGTCTCTCCCGCTTTTACTTCAAAGAAAATTCCGTGTAGTACTTCCTCATCCTCCAAGTATCCAAACCGCACATCGGAAAACCTGATGTTGCCTTTTATACCTTTTGGAGCCAAGGTACCCACATCCTTGATATTACTTTCGGTGTCCAGTATTATAAAGACTCTGTTTGCGGCTACCATCCCCATTTGCAACGTATTGAATTTATCGGCTATTTGACGAAGGGGCCTGAAAAGAATTTCGATGAACATGATAAAGGCAAAAATAGTACCGGCGATATCTTCAGTAATATTGGTTACATTTTGGAGTCCGCCATACCAGACCACAAGACCAACGGCCACCGAAGACACGATTTCGGAAATAGGAAAAAAGATAGAATTGTACCATACCGTTTTCAACCAGGCGTTCTGATGTTTTTCATTGATCTCACGAAATTTTTCACTCTCAATTTTTTCACGGGTGAACAACTGCACGATCTTCATGCCCGAAATACGTTCTTGTACAAAAGAATTGAGGTTCGATACCTGTGCCCTCACTTCGATAAAAGCGATTTTCATGGCTCTTTGAAACAAACGCGTGGCATATAAGATTACCGGAAGAAGGGCAAAAACGATCAATGCCAGCCTCCAGTTCATAAAGAGCATCATGGCCGCGGCGGCGAACATTTTTAACAGATCGGCAACAATGACAAAAAAACCTTGACTGAAAATCTCACCAATTCGCTGCATATCGGCCACTGCCCTTGTTACTAGAACGCCGAGCGAGGAATTATCAAAATACTTCATTCGAAATTTCAACATATGGTCAAAAAGCCGAATACGAATATCTTTGATTACCGATTCGCCCAACCAATTCGCGTAGTAATTAAAGAGCAACTGACAGATTACCTGACCCACCAAAACGGCCAGCATTGCCATGACAAGTAGAAATAATTTATCGGCATCTGATTTTAATATGGCATCATCAATAATGAGCTGCAATATCTTTGGACCCAATACCGCAAAAACAGATAGTAGAATAGCTGCAAGGGCCACCCCGTAAAAGGTAATCCGGTAAGGACGAGAAAATGCCATCAAGCGTTTGAACAAACGAGTGTCAAATGCTTTTCCTAAATCTTTATCCATGTTTTGCTAAATCGTATCGGGGTAGATAATCTTGGTCAAATATAATCCTTTTGCCGGTACCGATGTGCCGGCTTTTTGGCGATCCTTACTATTTATGATTGCTTTAACATCGTTTAGATTGGTTCTACCTTTGCCCACTTCTAAAAGAGTGCCTACAATGGCCCGAACCATATTACGAAGAAACCGATCCGCAGTTATGGTAAAAACCAAGTGGTCATCTGTTCTTGTCCAATTGGCCTCTTTAATATCACACAAATATGTATGCACATCGGTCTTGGTCTTTGAGAAACATTCGAAATCACTGTACTCCAATAAAAGAGATGCTACCTCGTTCATTTTTTTTATATCCAAAGAATGCTTTACATAGTGTGCGGAATCAGTAGTAAACGGATTCTTTTTCTGTGTAATCCAGTATTCGTACGTTCTATCTATAGCATCAAAACGAGCATGGGATTCTTCCGCAACCTTAAAAATTTTCTGTACGGCAATATCATCGGGCAAAAAAGAATTCAGTCGGTAAATCAAATCTTCAATATCCTCAATTTCACCTACATCAAAATGGGCGAACATTTGCTTGGCGTGAACTCCGGCATCTGTACGGCCAGCACCCATCAACGATACAGGAATCCGTAAAAGTGTAGAAAACACCTCTTCAAGTAATTGTTGCACGGTTATGGCATTGGGTTGGTTCTGCCAACCATGGTACGCCTTTCCTAAGTATGAAAATTGAACAAAATATCTCAATTGTATTCTTTAGTTTTGTGGCCGTAAAGATACTGAAGTTAGCTTTTATGACGCAGTTATGAGTTTAGGGCTATGAATCTGAATTTGCCATTTAGCCCTTTTTAATCTGAGACTTTAAAAACGACAAACACTACATTACCGAATATGACCCGAATTCTTCTTCTTTCTGACACGCACTCGCATATTGACGATGCCATACTTAAATATGTAAAACAAGCCGATGAGGTATGGCATGCTGGTGATATTGGCCAGTTGGCCGTGACGGATGCTTTGGCAAGACTAAAACCCGTTCGTGCGGTATATGGCAATATCGATGACCATAGTATTCAAAAAGAATTTCCGTTGAACAATCGGTTCATGTGCGAAGATGTTGATGTTTTGATTACCCATATCGGTGGCTATCCACCCAAATATAATAGTAGAACACGAAAAGAGATTATAGAAAATCCGCCTAAATTGTTCATTTGTGGACACTCACATATCTTAAAAGTAATGCGCGATAAAAAATTGGATGTACTACATATGAACCCAGGTGCTTGCGGCAAATATGGTTTTCACAAAGTAAGAACCATGTTGCGTTTTGTAATCGACGGTGAGAATATTAAAGATTTGGAGGTCGTAGAGTTGGGAAAGCGAAGCTGATATCTTTATTAACAACATGTTTAGCAATGATGAAGACCAAAGACAAAGTCGCAAAAACTCTTTTGGCTAAAAAAAGATCCATACGAAAATAGGTATGGATCTTTTGTATATAACTTGTAACAAATCAGTTCTTGACAAGCTTCTTGGCCTCGTAACCACTTGAAGAAGTGATTCTGATAATATAGATTCCAGGGCCTAAATCACTGGTATCTATGGTTTCGTTATAATTGCCAATATCATGCTGCATGGTCTTCTTTATGGTTCGTACCTTTTTTCCATTCAGGGTATACAATTCAACAGTTATGGGTTCTTCCTTTTCAACACTATATTCATACACAAAAGAATTAGTGAAAGGATTGGGAAAAACATTCAAAGCATTGAGCTCCCCATCAACCAAAACAGAATCTTTAACATCTATTTGTGCTTTAAGATTGCTTTGCTGTCGTATATCGGGTATGCTATAGTTCAAAAATGTGAATCTACCTTTGCTGTCCTTGACATACGCTCCACCAATAGTATCTGCTGAAGACCCTGTAAAGGTCCACTCCAATCCATGGAGCCACCAATTATTGGAAATATCCGGAGTAGCGCTATTCCCATCTTTTTCAATAAGTTGATTCAGGATGTCCTGTACATTTATATTTACTTCAAACTCATTGGTAGCAAAAGTGCCTTCATTCCATATCCCCACTCTAGGGCCGTTCTTCGGCACAAGGTTGTAGGTGGCTACTTCTCCAAATCCACCTCCATCTCTCTTCAGGGTATGATAAGTAACCTCCCCACTTGTGATACTTCCCAAAACCTCAAGGTTGTCATTGGGATTGTCGGCATATTTTTTGGCCATATCCCCAGAGTTATCCCAAGCATGAATGATAATATCACTTTTTTCATAATTGTTTTGATCCAAATCGCCTCCTCCTGAATATATCCATGCGGTCATGTTGATGAAGGTTCTGCCCTCACTTTTAGGAGACCATTGCCCTCTAAAATGACAATTCAGCGAACCGGATATATCGCTGATTTGCGTTGGGTAGCCTTGAAAAACACTGGGATCCTTGTACTCGTGCCAAGAGTACTTTTGAATTTTAATATCAAACTCGGCATGACTGGATCCAGAGTGACCATTATTATTCCAATCTACCCAAGAAGTTTGTTGAGCCAATCCAAATTTGGCCTTCAAAGGTCCTTTCCATTCATTATTAACGAACCAATTCGTGAAATAACCCTTTCCAAGATCCTCTTCAAACTTTAAATTCTGGGTATTATCATTTTCATATGGTTGCCCTCTATAGGTAATGGTTCCATCTCCTTTGCCCACAATTATATAAGGACTGCTGGGCATTTGAATGGGCACCCATGAATTTGGTTCGAACAAAAATGCCTGTACTCGGTTCGATTCTTTGGGATTACCATTATTCACTACCAGATCAAATCCAATAGTATTTTGCCCAGATTCTACATCTTTCCAAACTTGGCCAATTTTCTTGCTCCCCACTGGAACCTCATTGTCCCTGACTTCTACCAGTATTCTTGCAGATTGTGTTAAATTGTAACGGATGTTGACCCTTCTAGTATCGCCGTTATTGATAGGATCTCTAGATGTATTAATGATTTCCAAGGTATTTTCACCACTTGGCGGTGGGGTGCCACCTCCAACGGTCACATTGTCAACTTTGGCATTGGCCAGTCCGCCCCAATCTGATTTGCGCAACAATTGGGCCTGTAAACTGTAGCCGCCACCCGTTTCCGTGGGAGTGGGCACATTAAGGGAAACAGTGCTCGATCCAGTACCGACCTCCACAAAGGCCTGCCCTAGGTTCTCTGAACCTTTTTTAAAGCGAGCCAGAACGTATGCGTTACCACCACTATTGTTCGTATAAGACAGGTTTATGATCTCTGAATCATTTACGGGCACTGTTGTGGGGGCATCAACAAATGTGACCGAGCTCTGCCCACCTAGAGGTGGAACATCACCACCCACGGTCACATTGGGCACAACGGCATTGGCCAGTCCGCCCCAATCCGATTTGCGCAACAATTGGGCCTGTAAACTGTAGCCACCACCCGTTTCCGTGGGGGTGGGTACGTTAAGGGAAACAGTGCTCGATCCAGTAACGACCTCTACAAAAGCCTGCCCTAGGTTCTCTGAACCCTTCTTGAAGCGCGCCAGAACGTACGCATTACCACCACTATTGTTCGTATAAGACAGGTTTATGGTCTCCGTATCATTGACGGGGACCGTAATGGGTGGATTAACAAGTTCAATGGAATTCTGCCCATGAAGGGTCATAGAAAAAATTATTGCGGAAAAAAAAACGAAAAATAAAATAGGGGATCTTGTCTTCATAATTATAGTTATTTAGGATTAATGTTTATATCGACATTATGCGAAAAAGTTCCGAAAAGAAGGAACGCAAATAACTTGAAGAAATATTTTATAGCCAAAAATCGGTTTGGTCAGAAATCGAAAAGTGAAGCCACTATCTACTAAAATATGGCTTCTTTAAATATACGTCAAAAAAATATAATTCAAGTAAATACTATAAAAAATACTGGTAATCAGGTATTTTTTTGTAGGTTTTTCCTATTAAATCGTATATAAACACGACGAAAACTTTGCATCCATAATCAATCTGCTTGGAAAGTTAGAAAACTGAAAAATAAAAAACCCGGGAACAACCCCGGGTTTCACGCACTAATACTACTAAGATGTTAGGTTCAACGTAAGCGATCCACAGATTTTACAAGATCCTCATCCTTCTTTATGGCCCTGTTGGCCAGAACCAAAAAAACGATAGAAAATACAGGAATGAGCATCCCAATACCTTTCTCAGAAACCAAGGCCTCTCCAGATAAATTTAGGGATCGGTAAACGAAAAATCCTAGTAAAAAAAGATTTAATATCATATTCAATCTGTTCACCACAAATTGATTTTTTCTGTTTTTGAACAATACTATCGCAATGAGCGCCAAAGCTGCAACTACATAAAATGAAATTGATATCCACATTTCATTGTGCGCAAAGAATTGATTTCCATTGGCATCTGACCATAGGTTGATCCAAAAAGGAAGCACGCCCCCCAGCAACCCCACAATCATCATAAATATAGTCTGCACTCTTTGAATCATTGTCTATTTCATGATTTGAAATGCAAAAATACGGGTCTTTTTAAAAATTATAGCTGCGTTAATGAAAATAATTTGTATTATTGCGCCGTTATTAGTTATAGCACTTACCTAAAGAGGGATATCTTTCCCATATAATACCCAAATAACACGATACACTTCATAATTTTTCTAAAGATCTATAATTTATACTATACATTAAATGTTTGAGATTTCAGATTTAAAATCAAAAAAGCTTCCTGAGCTTCAGGAAATTGCCAAGGGTTTAAACGTACCCAAGTACAAAACACAAAAAAAATTGGATTTGGTCTACCAAATTCTAGATGTTCAGGCCGCGAATCCGAAGGCAACTACTGAAATAACCGCAAGTGCGACAGAGAATAAGCCACAGGCAAAACCTCGGCCAAGACCACGAGCCGTGACAAAGCCCAGTGAAACTTCAACGGATACTGAAAAAGTTGCCGAGAAGACCGAGGCAAAAGAAGAAAAAAGACCAAGACCAAGACCTCGCCCCCAGGTTTCAAATAACCCGAATGCCAAAAGAGAGCAGCATAAAAATACGCCTCAGCACAAAAACCAGCACAACAAAAAACCGCAGCATCGCAAACAGAGGGAAGAGAAGAACAATAATTTCGACAAGGATTTAAAAAACCGGTACAAAGAACCCGAGTTCGAGTTTGACAGTATCATAGAAAGTGAAGGCGTACTTGATATTATGCAAGACGGCTATGGTTTCTTGCGTTCTTCAGATTACAATTATTTATCCTCGCCCGATGATATTTATGTATCGCAGTCACAGATTCGTTTGTTCGGATTGAAAACCGGAGATACCGTATTGGGCAATGTACGCCCACCTAAAGAAGGCGAAAAATATTTTCCGTTGATCAAGGTGAACAAAATAAACGGTATCGATCCTCAAATCGTTCGTGACCGTGTATCTTTTGAGCATTTGACACCTTTGTTTCCTGACGAGAAATTCAACTTGGCCGAACGCCAAAGCACCATTTCTACGCGTATAATCGATTTGTTCTCTCCTATTGGAAAAGGACAAAGGGGCATGATCGTTTCACAACCGAAAACGGGTAAGACGATGCTGTTAAAAGATATCGCCAATGGCATTGCCGCCAATCACCCTGAGGTTTATCAGATTATTCTATTGATCGATGAGCGCCCTGAAGAAGTTACAGATATGCAGCGTAATGTACGTGGCGAAGTCGTAGCATCTACCTTTGACAAAGAGGCGACCGAGCATGTTCGCGTTGCCAATATTGTTTTGGAAAAGGCGAAACGTTTGGTTGAATGTGGTCACGATGTCGTTATTCTATTAGATTCGATCACTCGCCTGGCGAGAGCCTACAATACAGTACAACCTGCTTCTGGCAAGGTATTGAGTGGTGGTGTTGATGCCAATGCCCTTCACAAACCAAAACGTTTTTTCGGTGCCGCTAGAAATATAGAAAATGGTGGGTCACTAACAATCATTGCCACCGCACTAACGGAAACCGGCTCTAAAATGGACGAGGTGATTTTTGAGGAATTCAAAGGAACCGGTAATATGGAACTTCAATTGGATCGTAAAATATCGAACCGAAGAATATTCCCCGCTATCGACCTTACCTCATCAAGCACGAGAAGAGATGATCTTTTGTTAGATGAAAGTACCATTCAACGTATGTGGATCATGCGCAAATACCTTGCGGACATGAACCCTGTAGAGGCTATGGAATTCATTGAGCAACGTTTTAAACAAACAAAGAACAACGAAGAGTTCTTATTGACCATGAATCAATAAAAACTAATTTTAACATAAAACCAAAAAGCACCGATAATCTCTTATAATTGGTGCTTTTTTATGCCTATTTCCTACCTCTGTGCAAATAATTATGCAAAGATGTTCAGATTGATTATATTTTAAAATATCTTTACGTAGCAAAAATACTTCTTCCCCCCTCTTTTTTTGCAGGTAAAACAACAACCTTATAAATCTTACTTATCATGAAAAACGAAAAAAAATCATCGTTGGCGATTGCGATTCTTATGGTTCTCGTACTTTTCTTTTCAAGTTGCCACGATGACGAAACGCAAAAGCCCAAAGAAGAAACGGTTGAGGCTCCACCACAGGTAATCCCCATCAAACAAGCTAAAACTGCATACGATGCCTATGAAAAACGAAGGCTGCCTTTAATACAACGGTTCGAAGACTCTATAAATCTAAGTAGAGACTATGACACCATGAAACAACAGAAAAGGCAACAAAACAAAAACAAGTTGAACGCTCAAACCAACCAGACCGTAGTGCCCTTTGATGTGGCTAGATATGTATACTATGATTACGAGACCATTAAGCAGTATATGGCGTATATCGAACAAGAAGCGAAGTTGGCCGGGGTAGAGATATCCACATTGCGGTTTTACTTTTCAAATTACCCTGATGAAACGCTCTTTGAGAACGGCAAAGACTCTATATTGCACCCAAGGCAAAATTCGCTGCTGATTTCACCAACTGTGAAAAAAGGAAAAGCGGATTATATCTTCTATATTGACGATACACACAAAGAAAAACCACGGGCGGTAATACTCAGTGCTGATTTTGGCCCTATGAAAGGCTTTGAAACAGGCAATGTAAGTCTTGAAGAGCATAGATCATTTGCCACTTTTGTGCCTAGTTTCGCAAATACCAAGGCCCCTACTACAATTTCGCCCTATAAAAGCGGAAAAAGCTTGACCATGAACAGAGGAACCGGCGCTCCACCACCATATACGCAATAAGGAATCTTATAAAATCAATATTACCCAAGTAGGTGTTAGAATTTTTAGAGAAAAATTATTTTATCCCCATTTATGGGATTGCGTTGGTTATTGCATTATTACGTTATCGTTCGTATTATGATACCGTCTTAAAGTACTTTCCAATGATAATCGCATATACGCTATTGTCAGAGATACTTGGATATTTCATTGTCAAATTTGAGAGTTTTCAAATAATCTATTCAGATAAATACCCTTTTGCGAACAATTTGATCTTCAATATTTTTGACATAATTTTCTTCTTGTACTTCTACTTTGTATTCTGGAATGCCCTTATCAATTCAACCCAAAGAAAGATAATCAAATACAGTACGGTTCTATTTATTGCTTCATGCCTTATCAATCCTTTTTTTCAAAGTATACTTATACTACCGCAAGTATATGCTATAACCATTGGTTCGCTGCTACTAATTACTTTCAGCATATTTTATATTAGGCAAACTATAGCTGCCAAAAAAAGCAATTGTTTGATGCTATGGACTAGTATTGGTCTCTTAATCTTCTATTTCTTCTACCCCATTATTATGGCTACCGGTATTTATTACTATGATTTCTACAAGAGGCTTCACCTAAACCAGTTAAATCGCCTACTGATTGCCATAATGTACATATGCTTTATCATAGGGTTTTGGAAAATGAAAAGAAGCCCTTCAACTCGCATTATGCATTAGAAGACGAACCACTCACTTATTTAGGTTGTGATTTTAGATTTATAAACAAAACAAAAAATGCCCTGATGAATCATCAGGGCATTTTCAATATTATCAACAAGCAATAATCTACAGGGCAGCTACGTGCTTCGCTAATTTGCTTTTAAGATTGGCTGCTTTGTTAGAATGAATGATGTTGCGTTTGGCCAAACGATCGATCATACTAACAACCTCTGGCAATTGCTTTTCCGCATCTTTCTTCTTCTCTACAGCTTGCAATTTCCGCAATGCGTTTCGCATTGTTTTGTGCTGATAGCGGTTACGTAAACGTACTGCCTCGTTTCTTCTGATTCTCTTTATTGCCGACTTGTGATTTGCCATCTCTTTCTTATCTTGTTCTTAAAAATTAGACCCGCAAGGTCTTCATTGTTTTTTGATTTATAACATACAATTTACGAATATACTAAAATCGCATGCTAAAACCATAATCTTTTGTAGTCCGTAGGGGAATCGAACCCCTGTTACCAGGATGAAAACCTGGCGTCCTAACCCCTAGACGAACGGACCGTTATCGCTATTGAACCTTTGGTCTTCAAACGTAGATTTTAACATTCTACATTAAATTTGCTTAAATTCAACCTCATTTATTGCGGATGCAAAAATACAAATATTTTTCACTAACGCAACACCTACAAATAAAATTTTAAAAAATTCAGGACTAACTACCAAACCCATAAACAATCAAGGTTTAGTAGGCCTTTGCAAACAGCACCCTAAACGAAGAAGGTTTACCGGTCACCATGCATTTACCCTGCTCTTCTTTCACATCAATGGGAATACAGCGAATGGTCGCTTTGGTCTCTTCTTTTATTTTGTCTTCGGTTTCGTTCGTACCATCCCAATGGGCTGAGATAAATCCTCCTTTTTCTTCCAATACGGTTTTGAATTCATCGTATGTATCTACCTCGGTGATGTGCTGGACTCTATAATCGAATGCTTTCTTGTAAATGTTCTTTTGAATATCCTCCATCAAAAACTCGATTTTCGCAACCACCTCATCCATAGGAACGGTCTCTTTCTCCAAAGTATCCCTACGGGCAACCTCATAGGTGTCATTGGCCATATCACGCTGACCAATTGCCAAACGCACAGGAACCCCTTTCAGCTCATACTCATTGAATTTATACCCTGGTTTATGGGTGTCTCTATTATCGAATTTGACCGATATGCCTTTAGCCCTCAATTCTTTTACCAAGGGATCTACTTTTTCAGAAATAATCGCCAATTGATCCAGACCTTTATATATAGGCACGATCACCACTTGTATAGGTGCTAATTTAGGTGGCAGCACCAAACCGTTATCATCACTGTGCGTCATGATCAAGGCACCCACCAAACGGGTTGAGACTCCCCATGAAGTCGCCCATACATATTCTTTTTTTCCTTCCTTACTAGAGAATTTGACATCGAACGCCTTGGCGAAATTTTGCCCCAAAAAGTGCGAAGTACCAGCTTGAAGGGCCTTGCCATCTTGCATCAATGCCTCAATGCAGTAGGTCTCTAATGCACCGGCGAACCGTTCACTGTCGGTTTTTGTTCCTTTGATTACGGGCATCGCCATATGCTTTTCGGCAAATTCGGCATAAATGTTCAATATCAGTTTTGATTCTTCTACAGCTTCTTTTTCAGTAGCATGTGCTGTATGCCCCTCTTGCCATAAAAACTCGGTAGTTCGTAAAAATAGTCGGGTCCTCATCTCCCAACGTACGACATTCGCCCATTGGTTGATCAATAATGGTAGATCGCGATATGATTGTATCCATCTTCTATAGGTGTCCCATATAATGGTCTCTGATGTTGGCCGTACAATCAGTTCTTCTTCTAATTTGGCATCTGGATCTACGATTATACCGCTTCCGTCTTCAGCGTTTTTAAGTCTGTAATGGGTCACCACGGCACATTCTTTGGCAAAGCCTTCAACATGGCTGGCTTCCTTACTTAAATATGATTTAGGAATAAACAGCGGAAAATATGCGTTCTCATGTCCCGTTTCCTTGAACATCTTATCTAGGCCGGCTTGCATTTTTTCCCAAATTGCAAATCCGTAAGGTTTGATGACCATACAGCCACGAACCCCTGAATTTTCAGCTAAATCGGCTTTTACAACGAGTTCGTTGTACCATTTAGAATAATCTTCGCTTCTCTTCGTTAAATTTTTACCCATTTCTATAGTTTGGCACAAAACTTGTGTTAATGTTATCGTAATAGTTCGGTAAAACTAACTATTTTTATAACGTTCAACAATTTAAATTACAACGATGATACAATCCCTACACCTCCAAAAACTACGTACTGCGGTACTGCTTTCAGTAGTGGGCTTTTTAGCTGTTTCCTGTGGCTCGTACCAACAGGCTTCTTACTACGACAATGATGGTATTTATGCAGATGGCGATACGCGTGTCGTGGAAAAAAAGCCTCAGGCAAAACAACAGAAAGGCGATGATGCCTATTCTGATTATTTTGGAAAAAAGGCAGATCAATACGATGAGATTTTAGATAGTGAGATCTTTACCGATATAGATTCGTATTCGAGCAATGTAGAAAATGACAGTATTAACGAATCACAATTGACCGACTATTATAGTTCGGACAATGATTATACCGGTTACGGGGCTTGGGGCGATAACCCGACCAGTGTCAGTATAAACATTTACGATAACGGATGGAACAATTGGGGGTACGGTGGCTTTGGTTCTCCTTGGGGATGGAACAATTGGGGCTACGGAGGATATTACGGCTATAGTGGATATGGTTACGGATGGAATCGTTGGAATAGATGGAACAACTGGGGCTGGGGAGGATATTATGGCTATGGCGGATACTACGGTTATAGTGGATATGGAGGATATTACGGCAATGCTTGGTGCGCTCCTTACGGATACAACAGCCAGTACTCCAATAGAAATTATGCGTATAACTCAGGAAGAAGAGGGTATTACAATAGAAACACCATCGCCGCCAATAGTTCAAGAGCGACGGCTCTTAGAGGAAGATCTAATGTGAACACCTCAAGAGGAAGCTCTCCTAGATACAGAACAAACAGTGGCAGATCAAGTACCGCAAGTAGAAGAAGTTCAATTGCAAGAAGCAACAGAAGCAGTACGGCATCAAGAAGAACCGTAGGTGTAGATCGAAACAGAACATACCGATCTAGTAGAAGTACACGGGCAGTACCTAGATACAATAGTTCTTCAAGAAGCAACCAATCGTACAGAAGTACGACTCCGCGAAGTAGTACATACCGAAGAGGAACAACAACGGGTAGTCGAAGTACAACAAGATCTTCTTCACCTAGAACCTCAACGTATAGGAGTTCTGGTAGCCGCACAAGAAGCAGCAGTTCAAGAAGCAACCAGTCGTACCGGAGCAATACGCCCAGTAGAAGCAATTACAGATCTTCGGGTAGCCGTAGTTCGGGCAACCGCAGTTCGAGCATAAGAAGTAGTGGCTCTAGAAGTTCAGGCAGTAGCTACAGAAGTTCTGGTGGTTCGTCACGATCTTCGTCTAGATCTTCTGGCGGTAGATCTTCAAGTGGTAGGAGTAGCAGGGGAAGACAATAATAGCCCTATTCAAAGAATACATTTTAAATTAAAAGACATGAAAAGACATCTAACTTTCATAATGCTATTGGTATGTGCGGTAACCACCGCGCAAAATATCGATGATGTACTGCGATATAGTACCGAAAGCCTACAGGGTACAGCACGTTTTCAAAGTATGGGAGGTGCTTTTGGTGCCTTGGGCGGCGACCCATCGGCGCTCAATATAAACCCAGCTGGATCGGCTATATTCAATAATAGCCAGTTTACGTTTTCGGGCACGAGTTATAACACCAAGAATACATCAAGGTATTTTGATGGTGTACGAAAAACTTCTGAGTACTATATTGACCTAAACCAAATAGGCGGTGCTTTGGTTTTCAATAGCACTGCTGATAATTCAGGTTGGAATAAATTCGCATTGGCCTTCAACTACGATATCGTTCAAAATTTTGACGATCTGTTCGAAGTTACCGGTAATAGCAACCAAGGTATTGATAGTTATTTTTTGGATTTTGCTCAGGGCGTACCCTTTGGATCTATCCTACTTCAAGACAATGAGCTTATAGAAAATGGGTATTTGGATATAGGTGCTAATCAAGGCTTTGCCGATCAACAGGCTTTCTTAGGGTATTACGGAGGAGTGATAGACCCAGAAAACACTGATGATGACACAACCGTTTACAACCAAAATGCCAATTACACCACGGTCGATCAAAACTTATTGAGAAGTACCTCTGGTTATAATAGCAAAGTCACCTTGAATATAGCCTCACAATATCAAGAAAAATTGAGCTTAGGTGCCTCTTTGAATTTTCACACTGTTTTATACAATAGATTAGATGAGTTCACCGAAACCGGCTACGATACTGCCTCGCCAATTCAACGCACCACTTTTGATAACCTATTACATACCGAGGGTTCGGGTTTTTCATTTAATTTAGGGGCTATCGCAAAAATCAATGATCTCATACGTGTAGGTGCCAGCTACCAATCACCAACCTGGTATCGTTTAGAAGATGATCTTGCGCAGCGTGTAAGCTCTGACCTCGCCGATGATAATATTCGATTTATAAATTTCGATCAGGTGAATCTATTTGGGGCATATAAACTAAAAACCCCGTCAAAACTTACTGGAAGCCTTGCCCTTATTTTTGGTAAGAACGGACTATTAAGTTTTGATTACGGATATCAAGATATGTCGCAGGCAGAATTACGCCCAACAGGCGATGCCAACTTTGCGCAGGTGAATACAAACGTTGTCAACCAACTCGGTTCGATTACCACCCTAAGGCTTGGTGGCGAATACCGTATCAAACAATTTAGTTTACGTGGTGGTTACCGTTTTGAAGGCAGCCCCTATGAAGATGGTAATACCGTTGGAGACCTAAATGGTCTTTCAGCAGGTATCGGTTATAATTTTGGAGGAAGCCGATTAGACTTTGCCATTTCAAGAACCGAACGTGATATTGCCCATAGGCTGTTCGATACTGGTTTGACCACTCCGTTCGTTGTAAACGGTATCAATACAAATGCCACTTTGAGCTATACAATGAATTTTTAATCGTGGCAATAATACCTCTGGGCTTGCCCAAGGGCATTTAGTAAAACTTTTTGAAAAAGGATGAAAACCCACACGTTCAGTTGACCGTGTGGGTTTTTTGTTCAAAAAACAAATTATTCAGTACCTTCATTCAAAATTTTTTGCGCCCATGAAAAATTACTATCTCCTCATTGCCATACTCTTTCTGGCATGCTCGCCAAAACCAGTAAAAAATAGTCTGTTGATCGAAGGCGCAACGCTTATTAACCCTAGTAAGAATGTTGAGATCATTCCATCTTCCTATCTATATATTGAAAATGGCTCTATAGTATCTTATGGTGACCTAGCCGAAAAGCCCAACAATCTTGTTCCTGAAAAAACAATTAATGCTAAAGGCAAGTATCTTATGCCCGGTCTGATAGATGGGTTTGCCACACTCAACAACCAAGCTTATGCCAATGCCTATCTCTACAAGGGAGTAACCACAATTTTAGAGGTAGATGGGTATCGCAGAGGCCCTTTTTATGCTGATGCGGATCCTGGACCGGGCATCTATAGATTGGAGGGCGTTGGAGAAGAACCTACCTCAGATGTCAATTTGCTTTCCAAAATAGATAGCTTGCACGCCGCCAATTACAAAGTGTTGCTTATGATGTATGCACTCACTCCTGATCAGACCAAAAAAGTGTACGACCATGCCAAGTCATTGGGCATGGCCACTATTGGCGAAATGGGTCTTACTACCTATAAAGAGGGTATGGATATTGGCCTCGATGCCTTTGTTCACACCACACGCTATTCACTTGATATTGCACCCCGTGATATGGCAAACGCCGTGG
>CAZEUV010000025.1:0-26970 GCA_964515285.1 uncultured Maribacter sp.
CGCTTTATCACCTATTTTACACCCTAAACTGTCATAGACCCTATAAACCAGTATAATTGGTTTTGGGCAATTTACATGTCTTTATCTTACAAAATAAATGGTTAACGGTGGTTTTTGGGTATATTTGGTTTAACCACAAGTTAGCAGCAATATTAAAAGAGAATTTTGAATAATAAGAAGAAACTAAAAGAACAGAATAAATTTCTACTCAAACTTGCAGAAAACATAATTAAATCAGGAGATTATACTGCACACAATTTGGACTTTTATACGCTTTCCGTTATTAATCGAGCGATTTCATTAAACAAAGCTTTTATTCTTTTATTGAAGAATAAAAATTCATTAACTGCGATTTCTATTGTAAGACTACAGCTTGATAATGCAATAAGATTAAATGCAATCAAAGTTGTTGAAAATGGAAACGATTTCTTAGAGCATTTCTTCGATGGAAAACCGATTAACAAATACAAAATCGGAAAGCAATGGTTAACGGATAAATTCTTGGTTACGGAATTGGACAAAGACGCTCCTGGAGCTTTAGATTTATATAATTACCTGTGTGATTTTATTCACTTTAGCCATAAGCATTTTCAAGCGACCAAAACGGAACCAAAAAAGAAAGAAGCAATGTTTAGGGTTGTTGTAGGAGAATCTAACGTGTTGACGAAGAAACAAGAAGTTGACCTTTTCGAGAATATAATTAATATTACAAACACAATTGCGCGAATATGTAGCGAATGGATTTATTCTAAAAATCGTCATTGCGAGGAAAATACGGCTGCTAATAAAGAACTGAGCTAAAAAACAACTGTTTTCTTCTTTAATTTCAAAACATAAGTATTCTAGAACCAAAGATTCGTTTAATCGGCTCTTTGGGTTTTTTCATGCTTGTTGTCAACTACTTTACAGGTATTACAGAAACAAAAGTCTCATCATAGGGCCTACCTGATTTGGCAATGGCAAAACTCTGTCTTATCAACTTGTTCGATACTGCGATCAAGGCCAATTTCTTGCTCTTTCCCCTGTTCACTATTCGCTCATAGATCTCTCGACAGGCTTTATTGTGCTTACAGGCATGGCATTGAACGAACATAAGAACAATAGGTTTCTCAGTTTTTTGTTTCCGACCTTGCTTATTCTACTTCTGCCCCTGACACTACTGCCCGATTCCCTGATTATCGGTGTTATACCGACGTAATGTAAGCTTCCCTTAATTAAAACTGTTTAGTTTTCTAAAACTTCATTAAAGTTTTACTCATCTGAATACGACTACCCGTGATTCCAATTCAGTACTTTTGCATTATCTTTCAAGTTCAACGCTCATCTAAATATATACCATGAATATTGTAGACTCAATTTTGAAATTTTTAAAAGAAAAGGATAGCCCTAAGCAAGGTGAAGCACCAGAAGGCCTTTGTCCCAATTGCTGGGGAAGGGAAGAATACGGTGGTAAATTCTATAAAGCCGTTAAAAACTATACCACTGATATTAACAGCAAAAATCCTAGCGCTGGGTGGATCAAAGACTATGCCGACAAACACCTACATGATATTCAATTGATAGATAACGCTGGTAAAATGGCCTGCCCAAAATGCAAATTGAACTATCAAGAATCATAAGATATACCTACTCAATAGAAACACAATAAAATCATGCTTGTAAAAGATATTTTTTATCTGTTTTTTACGATACTGTTATGCTCATGTTCTAAAGATGATGAGCCACAAAAGAACCAAGCTACTGAACCCCAGCTATTGTTCAGTTCAGGTTTTGAAGGCGATGTTTATATCGACAACAACATCGTTGAAGATTCTGAGGACTATCGTTATATAAGAGGAAAAGATTCAGAAACGGGGTTTAGCTGGCCCCTTGAAGTGCTTGGTTCAAGCAATAGCGGCCTGCACTTTATTGACGACGACAATGGCCAAGCCGTTCAAAGCGAAATACAGACCGTTACCGGGCATGATGGCAAGCTCACAAAAGCGCTTTACAATAGTGAACGCTATAATACTAGATTTACCCAAAACCCTTATGAGATCCTCAATATCAAAGAAGGAAGAAAAGACCTCTATATAAAATATTGGATCAAATTGGATAGTGCCAGTTTGACCAAAACCGATAAATGGCGAACGTTCTTTGAATACAAGACCATAGATTATGCAGATGGTACCGGTTTCAGATTGATTTCTTTCGTATATACTGATTTGGAAGGAAAACCGTATTGGCATTTTCAAGGAGACAAAAATCCCACTACCCCAATTTGGGAAATTGACAACACAAATGTTCCCGTACCCATGAACGAATGGTTCTTGACCGAGTTTTATTGGCATTGGAGCGAAGGTGAAGATGGCAGGGCACTATGGAAAATAAACGGGCAGGTTATTGGTGACCACACTGGGCCAACGACCAGAAATTCAAAACCCATTGAATTTATCATACTCACTCAAATCTATGGCGATAGTAACCCAAAACACCAATGGATCGATGATATTGAAATTTGGGATCGAATTCCTGAATAAATAAATATGTTGGGGCAATTAATAATAAAACACGTATCATAATGATGAACAATTGCATATTTGTGAGCTTTGTATAGAACTAAATAATCAATTACCAAAAGTGAACGGAAGTTTTATAGATCGCCTCAGGTTTAGAAAAAAAAATGCACCATAGATGCATCTAATTGGCAATCGAACATAAAAATAGTACAGACCGATTTTGGTAAACTTCGTGTTCTTGATACGGGCAGTACAAAACCCGTAATCATCAATGCCCCAGACGGACCAAACATAATAGAACATCAAAAAGAGCTGATTCAAGAACTATCAAAGAACTTTAGGGTGGTTTGTTTTGAATTTCCCGGAATCGGTTTTTCCTATCCCTCCCGAAATTTTGATTATTCGGTAAACAACGGGGCGAATACCATTCTAAACTTAATGTCGATTCTAAAAATTGAACGGGCAGTGCTTTCCCTTTGCTCAAACGGGTTCTATGGAATAAGGGCCGCGGAAATCGTTCCTGAAAGATTTCAACATTTGTTTTTATCTCAAACACCTGCCAACCATACCATGCAACAGTGGGTCGATCTAAATATTCCGAAGCCACTAACCTACCCCATTGTGGGAGAATTGATAAATTCCCTATCTGAAAAAAAACTCGCCGAAAAGTGGTACAAAAGAGCCTACCCAAAAGGAACCGACAATACACTAGTCAACGGTATTGCTTTTAATGCATTAAAAAAAGGTAGCTGTTTCTGTTTGTCAGGCTTGGCGCAAGGTTTGAAAAAAGACATAAATAAACCACTTAAAGTTATCGATGTTGCGTCGACTTTAGTTTGGGGCAATAAAGATCATTCACATAGAAATACCGATTTCAGTACCATAACAGAACATCTTCCCCATTGTAATATCGTGGAATTTAACAATTGTGGGCATTTTCCTGAATTAGAAAACACCAAAAAATACGTAGGCTTGGTGCACGATATTTCAAAAGATAAATTATAAATACATTTCTATTAAACAACCTATTAGAATACAAGCTTCCCACTTAAATCAACTTTTTTCAACTACTTCACTATTGAGCAGTCTGCAATTAGCACTAGGTTTTTCTAAAAGAAAAAATTAAATTGCGCAAAACCAACTATTAAAGAATGCCAACACTAACTAATTACAAATCAGTATTTGCTGCCCCTATTTTAAAGCGAATCTTGACACTATGCTTTATTTTATATGGCGCAAGCTGTTTCGCTCAAGATGACGACAAACCCACTATAAAAGTTGGTGGGGCATTACGTTTCAACTATAACCTTTCGTCTTGGAAAGACGGTCAAAAAGATCGTGGAGGAGATTTTGGTTTTGACCTTTTCCGCATCAATGTAAAAGCAAAGCACAAAAAGGTAAAATTGAATGCCGAATATCGATTCTATTCCTCGGGTTTTGGGGGTGGCATGCTCAAACAAGGCTGGCTCGGTTATGAGTTCAACGCCAAAGATGAAATACAACTGGGTTTGACCCAAGTACCTTTTGGCATTACCCAGTACAACTCTCACAATTGGTTTTTTGGTATCAACTACTACCTTGGGTTAGAAGATGACCATGATATGGGCGTAAAATTCGTACATAGAGGTGAAAAATGGGAGTATGATATCGCCTTCTTTAAAAATGCAGAAGAACTTAGGTTTGGTAGCTTATCCGATATCTCTGACAGCCGTTATTCATATGACGTTTCTTCTATTGATTTGGATGGAAATGGTCTATTAGAACTTAGAAATAAGGAAGTCAACCAACTCAATTTAAAAGTAGCCTACATATTCGGAAGTGATAAGATCACTCACAAGGTAGGCGCTTCTACCCAATACGGGGGGCTGTATAATTTAGATACCGAAAAAATGGGAAATCACCATGCCCTCGCTCTACATTATGAGATGAAGGCCGGTCCATACGATTTAAAACTACAGGCCAGCCAATTTAATTTAAAAGCAAAAAACCCTGAAGGCCAACCTAATGACATCATTGCCATGACCGCCTATGGCACACCTTACTTAACAGCAGCTGAAGGTAGATCATACACCGTCGGCATGGGGTATTCTGTACCCGTAAAATGGGGACCAATTTCTAATTTGCAGTTTTATAACGATTTTGGTATGTTCGATAAGGCCAAGACCAGTTTCGAAGATTCGTTCATGAACGTAACCGGGATTTTAATAACCTCCGGAAATGTATACACGTATGTAGACTTCGCCGCTGGCAAAAATCACCCCTGGCTAGGTGATGTATGGACCACTGCCTTCGCAAACGGAACACCTAATGAGGGCTGGGAAATGAGATTTAATGTTAACATCGGTTATTACTTTTAAGCCATGATAAAAAACCTTTTATACCTAATTGCATTAGTATTGTTTTTTGTGCTGGGTTATATGGTATTTGATTACTATGCTTTTACTAACCAACGCAATCAGTTGGCTCATGACAAAGGTCAACAAACTACACTTGCTCTTCGCAAGCAGGTCAATGATATTCTTTCAAAAATCGCCAAAGAAGGTGACCGCTTGGCCAAATTGTTTGGCAGTAATGACCTTACTACCGCAGAAATTGAAAAAATCATCAAAGAGAGCTCCTTATCTATACAAGAAATTCAAGGGGTTACAGCCTGTTACGAACCTTATGCCTTCGCTGTAAATCAAAAGCTATACTGTCCGTACTACAATAAAGGAGGGCGAAATTATATACAGGTCGAAGATTCTTACGACTATTCTGTCATTGGTGATGGCACAGCTTGGTATACAGGGGTGAGAGACAATGGTGCCAAATGGGTTGAGCCCTATTTTGCGGGTGCGGCCCAAGATTGGTATGTTGATTACGGCATTCCGTTCTATTATGGTTCAGGACCCAACAAAGGTAAAATACGTGGTACTGTTACCCTGAGTTTTGTTTGTAGCGGCTTTAATAATATAGTACATGGCCTGAGTTTAGGAAAAACCGGCTACGGGCTCATAACCTCACCACAAGGTACTTTCTTGGCACACCCAGTCAATGAATATATTGGTATGGTTAATATTGACTCTGTAATAAAAGAAGAGGAAAACTTGAACCTTGCCAAAGCTTTAAAAGCAATACAAAAGGGAGAAATTGGCAATGTTGAGTTTCACGACAATAAACAACATGATAAAACCTTATTCTTTTATGACAAGATTCCTACCTCAGACTGGGGCATAGGACTGATGTTTTACAAAAACGACCTATTAAACGATACCACCGCATTAAATCATCGTTACATAAAAATTGCCCTGGTACTCTCCGCATTTTTTCTTGTTCTTCTTGCCATATACTTTAATAAAGATTTTCTAGATCGCCGTGAAATATGGATTTTAAGCATCGTATCGAGCTTTTTTATACTAACCAATATAGTATTGATCACCTTTTTACAACACACTACCAATCGAACACGTAGTGAAGTTGAAAGTCCGCCCATCACTGATATGGCGACCTTACACAGCTTTGTGGCTAAACAGCACAAACGTTCAGATGCCTTAAAAATAGAAAAGGCCATACCCGTTCCTACGGGTATTTATGTGCAACGAATGGAGTTTGAAGACAGTTACAACCTCAATGTGGGCGGTACCATATGGCAAAAATACCCTTTAAAAATCGTCGATAAAGTAAAAATCGGCTTTGCCCTACCACAAATGTCACCCTTTGCCGAAGCCTCATATATTGAAGAAAATTATCGTAAAAAAATAGAACCCAAAGAGGGTGAAGATGGCTATTTATTAATAGGATGGGATTTTAGAGTAACCCTGCGTTTAGATTTTAATTATGCTGATTTCCCTCTGGATAAGCGACATATAAATATAGAAATAGTTCCGTTAGACAACAATGATCATCTAATTTTTACGCCTGATTTGGGAAGTTATAACTACACTAATCCGTCAATGAAAAGTGGTCTAAACCCTCAAATCAATATCTCGGGCAGTGAGGTGCTCGAAAGCTATTTTAATTATTCAATAGAAAGCTACGACGCCGATTTCGGCTATGGCCTCAAAGGTATATTTGAAAAAGTGCCTGTACTTCACTTCAATGTACAATTGAGAAGAAAATTACTCAACGCCTTTGTAACCTATTTAATACCCATATTCGTGGTACTTTTCATGTTGTTCATTTTAATAATCTCAACCAACAAGAGCGAAGAAAAACAGGGTATTATTGAAAGTATGGCAGCCTTTTCTTTTGTATTGGTCTTTTCACATATTGACATGCGAAAAGAGATTGTCACTGCGGACTTGATTTATATAGAATACTTTTATTTCGCCACGTATGCGTTGATTGTGCTTGCCACTTATAATTTGGTTACCTACTCAAAACCAAAAAGCACTATTTTTAACTTTAATGAAAATCAGGTGTTCAAGGCCTTATTTTTTCCATTATTTTATGTAATGATTCTTATTGTAACCTTGGTGAAGTTTTATTGATGTTTACCTGGCTAGTACAACCGCAGCAATATCTTCTCAATTGTATGATAGTGAAGTTAAATGCTTGCGAGCATTTTCCTGAATTGGAAAATACCCAAAAATTTGTTGCCATGATAAATGACCATTTGAAATGGCTCCTGTGAAATATGGCATAATATTACGTCTATGCTTTAAATTCAAAAATTGTAATTTGACAAACATAAAGATGACTGAAAAATGAAACTATTAAAACTCGCATTGTTTAGTGTTTTGAGTATTGTATTTAACGACATCAAAAGCCAAGACCTAAAAGTGATAGCCTATAATATAGAGTTCGGGCGAAATACTTCGATTGAAGAAATGTCTTCTTTTCTGATGTTGGAAAATGCCGATATCATTTGTTTTAACGAAGTGCCAGGACAGGGATGGACAAAAAAATTAAGAAAAATATTAGGTATGCCCTATAGCTATGAAGGTGAAATAGCCTCGGCCAACCACAAACAAGAATATAAAGACAAGACGAAATCGTATTATGGCAAATACAAATCAATACTGAGTAAGTACCCACTTGAAAATACGCATGAGGTTTTATTGGAGGGTCTTAGTTGGTCACCCGCAAGTGCGGTAGTTGCTACCATAAAAATCTCTAAGAACAAGAATATCTTGTTTTTTAGTTTGCACATACCCACGGGAATAGATGACCCCGAAAAAAGTAAAGCATCTCATTTGGCAAAACTACTGGAGAAAGAATATTCAGATACGAACAGAGTAATATTAGCTGGCGATTTCAATGACAATTATGATTCAAGACCCATGCAATATTTGTACGACCAGCATTTTAGCAATCCAGTACATTGAATATAGAACTATCGGGCACAACAACACTATCAAAAGAAGCGAATAAAGGCAAGGTGATCGATCATATTTTATATAAAGGGGTAGAGGTGAAAAGTGCTGGTATCATTGAAGAAAAAAAACTATCGGATCACAAACCGGTTTGGGCACTGTTTAAATTATAACCTCCAAAATAGTCCAACTTTTCGTTTTCGAACAGATGATCTTACTTTGATAAATACATCTTTCTGCGCGCATACAAATTATAGAATTCATCGTCTTTCAAACTGTCGATAAAAAGAATGCTTTCGCCAGTACTCTTCATTTCGGGCCCTAGGTTCTTATTGACGTTCGGAAATTTATTAAAAGAAAATACCGGCTGTTTGATGGCAAAACCTTCAAGTTCTGGCTTAAAGTCAAAATCCTTCACCTTCTTTTCTCCTAACATAACTTTAGTAGCAAAGTTTACATAAGGTTCTTTATATGCTTTTGCTATAAAGGGTACGGTTCTAGATGCTCGTGGGTTGGCCTCAATGATATAGACCATATCATCTTTAATGGCGAACTGAATATTTATCAAACCTACCGTGTTCAATGCCAAGGCGATCTTTTTGGTATGGTCTTTTATCTGTTGCATTACAAATTCGCCCAAATTAAAAGGGGGCAACGTTGCATTTGAATCCCCTGAATGAATGCCACAAGGCTCAATATGTTCCATAATACCAATGATGTAGACATCTTTACCATCACAAATGGCATCGGCTTCGGCTTCTATCGCACCGTCTAAATAATGATCCAACAATAGTTTGTTGTTTGGAATCTTACGTAGTAGATCGACAACGTGTTCTTCTAATTCTTCTTTGTTGATAACGATCTTCATGCCCTGACCTCCCAGCACATACGAAGGTCGTACCAATAGCGGAAAGTCAAGCTTATCTGCCAATTCGAGTGCTTCATCGGCAGTTTCAGCAACACCAAATTCAGGAAAGGGAATATCGTTCTCGAGCAACATATTTGAAAAGCTACCGCGATCTTCGGCCAGATCCAAAGCTTCAAAACTGGTGCCGATAATCTTTATATCGTATTTTGACAGTTTTTCGGCTAATTTTAAAGCTGTTTGCCCACCCAATTGAACAATTACACCTTCTGGTTTTTCATGTCTGATAATATCATAGATATGCTCCCAAAATACAGGTTCGAAATATAACTTATCCGCGATATCAAAATCGGTAGAAACCGTTTCGGGATTGCAATTGATCATTATGGTCTCATAGCCACACTCAGCCGCAGCCAAAACACCGTGTACACAGCAGTAATCAAATTCGATGCCCTGCCCTATTCTATTGGGCCCTGAACCAAGCACCACTATTTTTTTCTTATCGTTTACGATACTGTCGTTCTCAACATAACGTTCGCCATCGGCAGTCTCGATCTCATCTTCAAAAGTAGAATAATAATAGGGGGTCATCGCCTTGAACTCGGCCGCACAGGTGTCAACCAGTTTATAAACACGATTGACGCCCAACTCAGTGCGCTTATTGTAGACTTCACTTTCATAGCAATCGAGCATGTGCGCAATCTGTCGATCGGCAAAACCTTTTTGTTTGGCCTCTAGCAATAGATCCTTTGAAAGTGTCGAAATTGTATATTTTGAAATCTCTTTTTCCAACTGATACAGTTCTTCATATTGTCTCAAGAACCACATATCGATTTTGGTAATCTCATGAATTCTACTCAAAGGAATGCCCATTTGTATGGCATCATAAATAACAAATACCCGATCCCAACTCGGGGTGGTCAATTTACTGATAATCTGGTCATAGTCGGTATAGCCTTTACCATCGGCACCCAATCCGTTTCTTTTGATTTCTAGGGATTGTGTTGCCTTGTGCAGTGCCTCTTGAAAAGAACGCCCAATACCCATTACCTCGCCGACAGATTTCATTTGAAGGCCCAAAGTACGGTCAGAACCCTCGAATTTATCAAAGTTCCATCGAGGTATTTTTACGATTACATAATCTAAGGTAGGTTCGAAAAAGGCAGATGTCGATTTTGTGATCTGATTGTACAATTCATCTAAATGGTAGCCAATGGCAAGCTTGGTCGCAATTTTGGCAATAGGATACCCTGTTGCCTTAGATGCAAGCGCAGAAGACCTTGATACACGGGGATTTATCTCAATAGCAATAATATCTTCTTTCTCATCAGGACTCACGGCGAACTGCACATTACAACCACCCGCAAAGTCGCCGATACTACGCATCATTTTGATGGCCATATCTCGCATTTTCTGAAAAGTGGTATCCGACAAGGTCATAGCCGGGGCTACCGTAATAGAATCTCCGGTATGAATGCCCATGGGATCCATGTTTTCAATGGTACAGATAATGACAACGTTATCGTTCTTGTCACGAAGCAGTTCGAGTTCAAATTCTTTCCATCCCATCAAAGCCTTGTCGATCATCACCTCGTGAATGGGCGATATTTCTAGACCACGGCTCAGTAGTTCATCAAAATCTTCAGGGTCATATACAATCGATGCTCCCGCGCCCCCCAAGGTATAAGATGCCCTTATAACCAACGGAAAACCAAATTTTTGGGCGATTTCTTTCCCTTTCAAAAAAGAGGTTGCAGTCGCTTGGGGTGCCATTGGGATGCCTATTTTCAACATCAATTCACGAAATTGCTCTCGATCTTCGGTAATATTGATCGCATCGATATCAACCCCTATAAGTTCTATATTAAAATCTTTCCATATTCCCTTTTCATCGGCCTCTATACATAAATTCAAAGCCGTTTGTCCGCCCATCGTAGGTAAAACGGCATCTATCTGCGGATGGGCCTTTAGTATTTCAATAATCGATTTAGTGGTCAAGGGTTTTAAATAAACATGGTCGGCCATTGTAGGGTCGGTCATGATGGTCGCCGGGTTGCTGTTGATCAATATGGTCTCAATACCATCTTCTCTCAAGGAACGCAATGATTGTGAACCGGCATAATCGAATTCACATGCCTGACCGATCACAATGGGCCCTGAGCCAATCAGCAAAACGGATTTTAAATCTTTTCTTTTGGGCATTCTAAAAGTTGTTTCTAGGTCAAAAAAAAGGTGCTACTTTCAGAAAAGTAACACCTTCAATATTTTAAAAGTATGTGATCATTATTTTTTATGTCTCGTCTCGGATGATACCGATAATTTTTTTCTTCCTTTGGCCCGTCTTCGGGCAAGTACCTTTCTACCGTTCACTGAAGCCATGCGTTCACGAAAACCGTGCTTGTTTCTTCTCTTTCTCTTTGATGGCTGATATGTTCTCTTTTGACCTGGCATTATCGAATCCTTTTCGTTGTTGAATAATAGTACAGGAAAACAACCTGCAAAACTGGGCGCAAATATACGAAGAGTTTTCACTTTGGCAAATACAATTGAAAAAATATTTATTAAGATTGCCTACCTGCCAAAGGTAGGTTTTTGTACTTTTGCCCGAATCCGTTATCAGCAATTATATTCATAGATGAAAGCTTTATTTACACTGCTATTTTTCACTTTTTGTATTGCGACAACAACCGGGCAAACGGTTTTGGCATACACGCTTCAAGAAGGTGATATCTATGTGGTCGGCCAAAAGGCAAATCAAATAATCACCCAAGAATTAGATGGGGCCACACATGAGCTTACCAATACTATAGAAGGTATTCTCGAATTTAAGATTTTGGCCGAAAAAGAGGACAATTATGAAATAGCCCTAACTTTCAAAGACCTCAACATGACCATGACCTCAAGCATTCAAGGTGAATTATTGAATGTCAAGGCCAAAGAGGTATCTGAAGACGATATGCAGTCGAAAATATTCAACAGCCTGTTGAACAGCCCCGTGCAAATGATTTTGGCGAAAAATGGTGATATCTTAGAGGTAAACGGTGGCGACAGCTTAGTAGTAAAAATGGCGAATGCTTCAGGTTTGGAAGATGAGTTTTCAAAAAACATGATGAAAAGGTCTTTGGAAAAGGAATTTGGATCCGAAGCACTTTCAAACAGTTATGAACAAATGACCTTTTTCTATGCCTTAGAAGAGGTGAAAGAAGGTGATACTTGGCAAAATGAGTACTTCGGAAAACTCAATACAAAAAACACATGGACATTGACCCAATTAAATGATTCTACCGCAACGATCAGTGGCATTGCCGAAGTACTTATGACGATCGACGACGCAAATACGACAATGAGTCTCACTGGAACCCAAAAAACCGAAATTCTGACAGATCGAGCATCTGGGTTTATAACAACGATGAAGGTAGAAGGAGAATCAAAAGGGGTATCGACCATGAAGCAAATGAGCGAGCATGAAATACCTACGACGATAAAATCGACCATTACCTACCAATTAATCAAAGAATAATATGTTCAATAAAATTTTCAAACTGATTATTGCCGGCCTTATAATCGCTTACGCCATCTATCAATTTATAGAAGGCAATATCGGCAACGGCATCTTTTTAATACTGCTCTCGCTAATATTCATCTTCCTTTATTTTAGAAACGAGATGATTTTGTTGGCTTTTCTGCGAATGAGAAAGCAAGATTTGACGGGCACACAGAAATGGCTGAACATGATTAAAAAGCCTGAAGCCGCCCTTACTATAAAACAACAAGGGTATTACAACTACCTACATGGCATCATCTACTCGCAAACCAATCTCACCACAGCTGAAAAGTATTTTAAAAAAGCCTTGAAATTCGGTCTAACTATGGATTATGACGTGGCCATGGCAAAACTCAGCCTTGCGGGCATTGCCATGCAGAAGCGACGCAAGAGAGAAGCTACCATGCTTCTCAACGAAGCAAAAAAGCTCGATAAGAACGATATGCTAAAAGATCAGATCAAAATGATGCAACAGCAGATGAAGAAGATTTAGACCTAAGTTTATTCTCGTAGATATTTCCTTTTAAAACCTATTATTTCCGCCAGTAAACCCTACTCCTACTCCCCCATCAAATAGAACCCCTTATTGGGTATTTCGATCGTATACTTTTTATTTGACTGATTGTTCAAGTGGGCCTCTCTCAACCAAGGGTTGTGCCTTTTCAAAATCTTATAATTGATCTCATATTCTTGGGCGAAATTGGCAAAGCTCAAAACTGGTTTGTCAACTTCGACCTTAAAAGTAGGTACAGCAGAATACAAATCTTCTTTTTCAATTTCGAAGCCATATTCTTCAGGGTGGCTCAAGATTTCTTTAATGGCCATAATACGAAAAACGTACCTGCCAGTCTCTTGCCCCAATAAAAGATCGTAATAATCATCTACTTGCTGAATGCCCAAATACTTGTCAATAGAACCTGTTCCAGCATTATAAGCCGCCGCGGCCAGCGTCCAATTTCCATATTTCTTTTTGTATTTATTGAGGTATTTACAAGCTACCTCTGTTGATTTTTCAAGATGGTAACGCTCATCAATATTTTTGTTGATCTCTAACCCATATTGTTTTCCGGTAGGTTTCATGATTTGCCAAAAACCAGTTGCCCCAGCCCTAGAGACTACATTGTCAAGTCCGCTTTCGGCAACCGCCAGGTATTTAAAATCATCAGGGATTCCGTTTTTGGCCAAAATAGGTTCAATCACAGGAAAGTATCTGTGCGCTCGTTTCATCAATAAAAGAGCATTCGATTGCCAATAGGTATTTACCAAAAACTCACGGTCTACACGCTCCATCACCTCTGGGTCATTGACGGGTACCATTTCACCCGCGAAATTCAGATTTTCAGGAATAGTGATGGCAGAAATCTTATATCCTTCAGCTACGTTTTTGTCTTTCACATCAGCAGTAACAGTATCACCATCGACCTGATCCTGTATTGCAAAAACCAAAGTGCTAATTACAAAAACGATGCCTACGAGCATCAATATGTTCTTTAAAATCTTCATTATTTTTATTTTTAGGGATGAATCCTATTTTGGCGTTAATCCAAAGATACTATTACAACTCTCTTATTGCAAAATAATTGTGGGCAAGTGTTCGTTAAACCACTTGGCCCTATGTATGATCATCGTATGCGTGCCGTTTTTAACATGAATGCAATTATCGATATTTGCAATAGGAAAAACGGCATCCTTTTCACCGTGTATATGAACTAGATGAGCAGGTCTATACCCTTCTTGCCAGTTCACGATCTGGTCTATCGACCAATCTAGATAGTACTTATCTTTTACCGAAAGATATTCCTCATAGAGTTCAAGACGTTTGTTCACTGTTTCCCCAAAGGCATATTTAGTCAAAAGCTCTAGGTTATTGACCAAACCTGTAGGCAATAATTTATGTATTTTCGTGTACTTGGCGAAAACCATCCGTTTTGGCAATTCGGATCCATGTTTGACACTTGAAACGATAATCACCTTTTTCGTCGAAATATGCTTAGCGATTTCCTGCACCAACATTCCCCCAAAGGAAACCCCCAACAATACCGGGTTTTTATGATGTATGCGCTCGCTTATCTTTAACGCATAGTCTGAAAGCGACATGTTTTTTTCAGGAACGAACCATTCTAACAAATGCAGTTCAAATTTATCTTTGGGGAGTTGCAAATTTTTGAAAATCGTAGGATTTGCAGCCATTCCCGGCATTAAATAAACATGAATTATGTTAGTGTCCATAATGTTTAGACTGATTTTTAATAGGAAAATTGTGTTTTTTTTACTATTTTTGACGACTGGCTTTGAAAAAACCCAACCAATACTTTCAATACTTTAGTAAAAGTATACAAAATTACGATTCGAGAACGTCGTAATTTTTTTGTCTAAGACCAACATTTAAAATCAAACTATATGAATGAAGTAGAAATTAAGGACAACAGTTTCTTGCGCCAATTTGAAACAAGTGTTAACGGACATCTAGCCAAAATCGAGTATTCTTCACAAGAGCGTAAAATATTTTTAACAAAACTGGTTATTCCCGAAGAGATTACAAAAGACGATTTTAAAGAACATTTTATCAAATCTGTTCTGCACCACATTCAAGATAAAAACCTAAGGGTCGTGCCTACAAGTCCACAAATTGCTGGTTTTTTACGTAAAAACAGACAGTACAAAGAAATGTTGCCCGTCGGTATTAGAATCTAAGGCAATTTCTATGTAATAAGACCAAAACCTCTCATAATGAGAGGTTTTTTTTATCTCCCTCCCGGCGATGTACAAAAAAGTAGCGCCAAATTATAATCCTACGACTTAAAACGAGCGACGATCGTTACTTAGCTACCAATTTTGGCACGCCCATTTTACAGGACAGCACAGGACAATCTTATAAAAAGACATGTTTATCTTGTTTATCGTAAATTTATACGATAAAATTGCGAATACTATGAAACCAAGAGATCGCGTATTAAAAGCACTTCAAGGAGAAGAAGTTGATAGACCGCCTATATTTATGACATTGACGCCCGAAGCTGCGCAAAAAATGTCTAAGCATATGAATATGCCCTATGAAGAGCCATTGGATTCTTTGCTGTCTACTCGAATATCACATATGGAGTTGTTGACAAAAATGGGGAATGATTGTGTGGGCGTTGCAGCTACAGCTCCTACAAATTTTCCGACAAGAATTATTGATGAAAAACTAAAAGTTTCTACGAATGAATGGGGAATGAAGTTTATTGATGTTGGTATTTACTTTGAGTTTTTTGAATATCCATTGGCACATGCTAAATCTATTGAAGATATAGAGAATTACAATTGGCCTGATCCTATGGCAGAAGGTAGATTTGACGCTGCCGCTGCGGCAATTGAAAAATACGGTGACACCTATGCTATTGTAGCCGATTTAGAAACTTCATTTTTTGAAACTTCATGGTATTTAATGGGGATGGAGAAAATGTTGATGGATCTGGCTATGGGAGAAGAACATGTATTTGCCTTATTTGACAAAATCATGAAAATCAATACCGAAATAGGTAAAAAACTCATTGAAATGGGCGTTGATATTATCTGGGCAGGTGATGATTTTGGCACACAACGAGGCATGATGATTTCTCCTGATATGTGGCGAGAAGTTTTTAAACCACGTATCAAATGGATGTTCGCTGAGTTTAGAAAAGTTAATCCAGATATAAAAATCGCTTGGCATAGCTGTGGGTCGATCATTCCAATAATCGATGATTTTGCTGAAATAGGACTGGATATTCTCAATCCAATTCAGCCTCTGGCCGAAGGTATGGATCCTCAGTTTTTAAAAGATAATTATGGTGATAAACTCTGTTTTTTTGGTGGTATCGACATTCAAAACCTAATGCCTAAAGGAACTCCCAAAGAAATTAAAAAAGAAGTGAAAAGAAGAATGAGTATTTTAGGAAAAGGAGGAGGCTATATCGTAGCGCCAGCTCATAATATTCAAGACGATACATCAGTTGAGAATATTGAGGCCTTTTTTGAAGCGGTAATGGAATATGGAGAGGGAGATAGAGCGTAAACTATCAATTTATTAAGGTTAAATAAGTAAAGTCTCTTAGAGATAATTATGAATAGTAAAGAACGATTTCGAATTGCAATGCTCGGTGGTACTCCAGATAGGGTTCCTGTGATGTGTCAATTGGCTATCGGACATTATTTTATTTATAGTAAAATTGATCCTTTGGAAATTTGGTGCTCTTCTGAACATTTTGCCGATGCATTGATCGAAATGCAACAACGTTATAATTTTGATGGAATTCTTGTCAATTTATCTGGCAGGCAACCTAACTGGCGTAAAAATATGGTTAGAGTTGAGGAAAAATCAGATGGGGAAAAATGGGTCTATTGGAAAAATGGAGCCTATACAAAATTTCCCAAAGATGATAATCCGCATTATTTTCAAGCTGATGGCAGTAGATACTTTCCTTCTTTTAAAGAAATTGACCCTGAGAAATTACATTATATAGATCCATACAACTTAACCGAAATCTCCTATCCCTTTACATGGGATTTTGAAGATTTCGAAAGATCTAAAGAATCTTTTTTTCCTCCTTACATACATGATATTTTAGAAAAAGTCATTGAAAAAGTTGGTGATGATTTGTCTATTCATGTTGAAGTGTTTAGTCCTTTTTCACAATTCTTAGAATTATTGAATTATGAAAATGCCCTAATGGCTCTACTCGATGATCCAGATAAAGTACATGCCTGTCTAAAAAACCTAACCAAAGGGGCTATTGAATTTGGCATCAGTCAAGCCAAAGAAGGAGCGGATGCAATTTTAATATCATCTGCCTTTTCTGGAAGTGGGTTTATCTCAAGAGATACTTATGAAGAATTTGTTCTGCCCTATGAAAAAGAATTGATATCTGAAATTAAAGCAGAAATCGATATCATTATCTTTACACATACTTGTGGAGGAATTGGTGATCGATTGGATCTTATGATGGAATCAGGATTAGATGGTATTGACACCTTAGACCCACCTCCTCTTGGAACCGTAGAATTAGAAGATGCATTATTGGAAACTAGAGGTAAAATATTTATCAAAGGAAATATTGATGCTGTAAACACCTTGTTATTAGGTAATGAAAATACTGTTGATTCAGTTGTTGAAAACAAAATGAATATTGCAAAAGAAGGAGGTGGGTATATTTTAAGCACAGCTTGTTCCATTGCTCCACCAACAAAGCCTTCTTTGATAGAACATATGGTGAAGAAAGCACATAATTTAGGTAAATATTAAATATATAACTATAATGATAGATTACGCCCAATTAAACCAATACATGTACGAAGGGAATGCCCCAAAAGTACAAGAGACCATCAAAAAAGCATTGGCTGATGGTATTCCTGTAAATGAAATATTGTCTGAAGGTCTTATTGCAGGAATGGCAGTATTGGGTGAAGATTTCAAGCACAACATTCTGTATGTTCCAGAAGTGTTGATTGCGGCAAGAGCTATGAAAATGGGGCTTAATGAATTAAAACCATATCTAGGAGAGGGTGATGGGATCCAAAAACGGGGTGTAGTGGTAATCGGAACCGTAAAAGGGGATTTACATGATATCGGAAAGAATTTGGTAAGTATGATGGCGGAAGGTGCAGGTTATGAGGTACATGATTTAGGTGTTGATATTTCATCAGAGCAATTTATTGAAGCTGCTAAAGAGCATAGTGCCGATATTGTAGGTATGAGCGCCCTACTAACCACAACAATGCCTTACATGAAAACCGTAGTTGATGATTTTAAAAGCAACGGACTTGAAAACATTAAATTAGTGATTGGTGGGGCACCAATAAACAAAGCGTTTGCAGAAGAAATCGGTGCCGATGGCTTTGGTGCAGATGCTGCATCTTCAGTAGAAGTATTTCACCAATTGATGGATGCAAGCTAAAATACTTATGTCATCATTACAAAATACATTAAACTCTCCGGGTTTTAAAATTGGCGTAGAACTTGTATCGACAAGAGGTACTACTGCACAAGAAAAAGCCAAAAAACTAGTTGATTTCGGCGAACGATTATGTGAGCAAGATGAAATAGACTGGATCTCTATTACCGATAATGCCGGCGGTCATCCTGCTATTTTTCCATCGGTTATTGGAAAATCATTACTATCAAAAGGCAAAAAGATAATAATTCATATGACCTGTAAAGACCATAATAGAAATGGTCTTGAAAGTAAAGCATGGGAACTCTCCAGTGAAGGGTTTTCGAATGTATTGGCAATTACCGGGGATTATCCTGCTTCTGGTGTTGCCGGAACCCCAAAACCGGTATTTGATATTGATTCTATTGGCTTATTGCATTCTCTTAGTCAATTTAACAAAGGTTTGGAAATTGGCAACAAAAAGAAATCGTATCTCGATAAAACCAATTTTTATTTAGGTGCTGTGGTTTCCAATTTTAAAAAAAATGAAAACGAACTCATTCCCCAATACTTAAAACTATTGAAAAAGGTTAAAATGGGGGCTTCGTTCATCATCAATCAAGTTGGGTTCGATGCTGCGAAAATGAGTGAGTTGATACGTTTTCAACACTATAAAAAGCTTGAGCATATTCATATGATAGGGAATGTTTTTGTGCTGAGCGGATTTACTGTGAATTTATTTCACAAACACAAAATTCCAGGCATAGTATTGACGGATGCTTTGTACGAAAAATGTCAGGCAGCACTGAAATCATCGGATAAGGGAAAAGGTTTTTTTTTAGAATTAGCCGCTAAAATGTTAGCGATATACAAAGGTTTAGGTTACAAAGGCGGATATATAGGTGGTGTGCATACCATTGATGATTACAAAACGATAATGAATATTTTTAATGCCTATGGAGATGATGATTGGAAACAATTTGTTTTGGAAATGCAATATGCACAACAAGATGAATTTTTTCTGTTCGATAAGGAGGGTTCAACAGGTTTGACAACAGATAAATTGAACGCTTCATTGTTTAAAAAAGGAAAGAAGACCAAACATGTCAACTTGAATTATACCGTTTCTAAACGGTTCCATAAATTATTATTTACAAAAGGTAAAGGATTGTACAATACTGGTAAAAATATTTGTGAAAAATCAAATTCCAATTTGAATGCGCCGAAATGGCTTTATAAGTTAGAACAACTAGGAAAAAAGACCATGTTCGATTGTAAGGATTGCGGTGATTGCTCGTTGCAAGAAATAGCTTATTTGTGTCCAGAATCGCAATGTGCGAAAAACCAAAGAAACGGGCCTTGCGGCGGAACTTTAAATACCAAATGCGAGGTAAAGGATATTGATTGTATCTGGGCAAGAGCCTATGATAGAGTGAAATACGAAGGCGATATATGGCAGCTTTTAGATCATGTGCCGACCATACAAGATCATGCCCTCGATGGCACTTCAAGTTGGGGTAATTTTTGGCTTGAAAAAGATCATTGTACCAAATAGAAAATCAACAAGAATCTGTTTCCTTTCATTGCGGAAGGCCAGGATGCAAAAAACAAGAGCATGAATAGAATAGGAATTATAGGAGATTTGATAAACAATGCATACGGCAGGGCACGTAGAGCATGGCAGGCAAAAGATCTAAAAGGGTATCAGGCATTGGCAATTTCACAAACTGAACAAGGTTCTGATTATTTGGACGTCAATTTGGATAGCACCCGGAATTTGAATGTGAAATTGGAAGAAATCATTGCTTTTTTGCCAGATTTAGTTCCGGCTTTGCAAGAAGTGTCATCTTTGCCTTTGTGTTTTGATCATCCGTCTTTAGCATTTCAAAGCGCTGCTATAGAGGCATATGATTTTGAAAAATCGCCCCCACCATTAATCAACTCTATTGCAGCTTCAAGACAAGAATTAGATGAATTGGTAGCCTTAGCAGGACAATATAAAGCGTCAGTATTGGCAATTGTTTCAGAAAGAGTTACGGCAAGTGGTGGAGCGCCTTGTGAACGTTCGGAAGAAAGTTATGAAACGGCTCAATATTTTGTAGATTTATTAAGGTCAAAAGCAAATCTCGGTAATGACCAAATATTTCTAGATCCTGGACTGCCGCCCGTTGGAGCAGATACGCAAGGGTTGGTAAATATGGGATTGGATGCCATCAAATTAATTAGAGCAGATAAAGATATGGAAGGTGTACATATTTCTGTTGGGCTTTCAAATTTTGCATGGGGAACACCGAAAACTATACGAGCTTCTATGGAACAAGCTTATTTGAGTGTGGCAGGAGAATTAGGTTTGGATTATTCTATTTCCAATCCAGAGCACAACCCGCAACCTTTGCCAATGAACGACCCACTGGTTATCGGCTTAAAAGATGCCCTAAACCAAGCACGACCTTTAGAAGGGGAAACGATTGCAGAGTCGGGGTTTAGACAAACCACTGCCATATTAGACTTGGTAAAAGAGGATGACGATTTCTGAATGAGACACCACGAAGTGCTAGCTCGCTGTAATTTCTAAATATGCCAACTTTCACATTTAATAACAAAACCATCCAAAGCACGGCAAATCGCTCTTTATTTGATTTAGCGAAAGATTTGTCAATACCCCCCATACCTTCTTCTTGCAAGGAACAGGGTAAGTGCAAAGAATGCTTGATAGAGATAACGTCAGGTTCAGAATTGCTATCTGCTCTAACTAAAGAAGAACAGCATTTAATGCCTAAGTATAGATTGGCTTGTCAGACATTTGTAAAAAAAGAAGGCGAAGTAAAAGCCGAAAGTTTGAAAAGGAGTTTGATAAAAATAGAAGATAGGGGTATTTCAACAACATCAAATTTAAAGATAGAACCAGCAGTATACAGAAAGGGGAATACCATATTTCTTGATGATATGGCCATAGCCGAAACAACTGGGTCTTTACTTGGGTTAGCTGTTGATATTGGCACAACAACAATAGTTGTTCGATTAATAGATCTTGAAGAAGGAACGGTAAAAGCAACGGCCTCTTTTGAAAATCCGCAACGTTTTGCAGGAACCAATGTGATGGCCCGAATAGTATACGATACCGAGCATGGCAAAAAAGAATTAAAACGGGTATTTACAGCACATCTATCAAATACCATCTTGTCTATTTGTGATACTCCTGAAAGTATTTTTGAAGTTATGATCGGAGGCAATACTACCATGAGAGACCTGTTTTTCGGTTTGAACGTATTCACCATTGGTCAAACGCCCTACAAATCGATTACCGAATTTGAAATGGAAAAGGGAGAAAAAAGAACTACAGCTATTCAAAATAATGCGAAGAAAATGCAAATACCTATTCACCCTAAAGCCAAAATATATGGTCTACCCATTATTGGCGGACATGTAGGTGCCGATACTTCAGCCTGTTTATTGGCTATCCATTTGATGGAAGAAGATAAGGTAATCGCTTTTATGGATATTGGCACCAATACCGAAATAGTTATTGGCAATAAACACAGGGCAATTACCGCATCAAGTCCCTCTGGACCGGCATTCGAAGGCGGGGGAATTGCCTTTGGGATGCCCGCACTTGACGGAGCCATTGATAGTGTCAAAATATCTGATGATGGTAGTATTGACATAAAAACTGTCAATAACAAAGCCCCGGTTGGTATATGTGGCTCGGGTTTGATAGATATTCTCGGTGAATTAACACGGACAAAAAAAATAAACGAAGTCGGACGATTTATAGATGATTTGGAGCCGTTGTATTTAGATAAAGAAAACAAGGTTTTTATCAATGAAAATGATATTAATTTACTCTCTCAAACCAAGGCTGCAAATGTTGCGGCTTTGCAAATACTCTTTAAGGAATATGGGTTGGCATTCGATGAAATCGATATTTTCTATTTGGCAGGGGGGTTTGGAGAGCATATCGATATTGAGGCAGGAATTAGAATTGGGCTATTGCCCAATATACCTAGAGAGAAATTTAAAAAAATAGGAAATGCTACTATAGAAGGATTGAACATTGCATTATTATCTAAAACAAAAAGAGCCGCATTAGAAAATTTTGTCGGCAATATTCGTCAAATAAATTTAGAGACGGATCCTGATTTTTTCGACCATTTTGTAGAAGGTTGCTTATTTCATGAAATAGCGTAAAATATGGAAATCAACATATCTTTTTTAGGAAAACAGCATCAATTAAAAATTGATAGAGCGCACTATATCAGAAGATTGGGGTACCCAAAAGATTATGAGGTGCCAGTGGAAATCGAAGAATCAATGCAATGGGCTGTGCAATGGTATAAAGAACACGGAAATCCATGGTTGCAGATTTATGAGTTGGATGTAGCATTGAAAAATGATGCTTTACTTCTAAATACGTTTCAAACACAGGCTCAGAAAGTATATAAGCGCTTTCAAAAGTATGATGTAAAGAAAGCAATGCTTTTGGCATCAACGGCGGGTGATTCGGTAGACGAAAAGACTACGGCACTGTGGTCATCAGACTACCCTGACCGAGCATTTTTTTTAGATATTTTTGCGGCCAGTGTTACAGAAGCAATTGTAAGTTTGGCGGTTGCGCATATAAAGGAATGGACATCACAAAAAAACATGAACACCTTATCAAGATATAGTCCTGGTTATCCTGGATGGGACTTAAAAGAACAGTTTTTATTGATGGATGTAATTAAAGAACTATCTAAAGATTCAATCCCAATTACCATATCTGATACCGCCTTACTGTCACCATTAAAAAGTCAATTATCTTTGATCGGTATTTATCATGGTGATGCGAGAGAAAAACACGTAGAGATAGAATGTGCCCAATGTAGCTTTATGGACTGTGGTTGTAAGGAAAAAGGAATGTTCGTGAAAATTTAAGACTTAAGTTTAATGTAAAAAATAGAATTATGAAATTTAAAATTGGAATAGAAAACATAGATGCAGAACAAAAATTGGCAACGGATTTTGTAGATAATTCAGGTATTGGCGTACATTATATGGATGCTTACCTCAAACCTTTCAACAGTAAAGTTGAGGGCGAATATGAAGTCAAAGTAAAACGGAAAGGTTTAAAAGTATCTTTAAAAATCAATGGTGAAGTCGGCCACGGTCTCATGAGAAGATTAGATGTGAGTCCAGAACCAAAAGTAATGTTACAAGCTGCAATTACCGAATCTGCAAAAAATGCGGGATATAACTACAGCTTAGAAAACGGAACGTTTTGGTTGGAGAAAATTGAAGGATAGAATTTCAATTCAAAACGCTTCATTCATCCATTAGTTCTCGATATACGGTATAGGTATACACAGGGATTTTAAATTTTCATTGGGTGTTTTTGATGGAATTTCACATCCGGCGCAAACCATCAAAGGGTTTCCAACAGTACTGTATGTTTCTTTGACATAGCTAGTTATAGCATCGGGATTCCCCTCTTTTATACCGCTTACAGGGTCGATATTTCCTGCAAGTATTATACGATTTCCTAGAATTGTTCTTGCCTCTTTCATGTCTACCATATGGTCAATATCAAGAATATCTATATCTAAAGTAGCAATACCCGGTAATAAATGTGTTGTATTTCCGCAAATATGCAAGCGAACATATCCACCCATTTTTTTAATTGCATCAACCAGCCTTTTCTCACGGGGCAAAATAAATTCTTCATACACATCTGGTGAAATCTGACTACAAACGGCATCGCCAATACCAATGGTATCTGCTCCTGCCTCCAATTGTGCCTTTGCAAATTCTATAGCCGTATCGGTAACTTTATCCATTAATTCCTCTATAAAATCTGAATCAAGCATGATATCCATATAAAATTCGGATAATCCGTAAACATCGGCCGCTTCTGCAGCGGGGCCTTCTACCCACCCCAAAATAGAAAACTCTCCACCACGTTTTTCTTTGTATAATCGAATAGCTTTTACCCTATCGAACATACGTTCAGACGTATAAGGGTCTGGTTTTTTCAAGGTCGACAACTCTTTGTTCTTGAGCGGTAGCGTAACACATCTTGGTACACCATCCTCCACAAATTTTATTTCGGCCCCAAAGCCTTGGGTCTCTCGGTACGGGTCTGAAATAGCACTTAATTGGTCAAAACCAAAATCTTCGGCACAGGCAATATTCGCTTCTACCAATACATTGTAATCAGATGCAAATTTCCCGTAATTGGAATCTATATACTCGGCTGCAAACTGCATCACTATCGGAATTCGTGCCAAATGATCTACAGATTCTCCATTGATTGTTTTGATATATCTTTCCAAGCTATTCATAGTATTGTTCTTTATATGAATCGATATTGATATTATTTAATGAAGGTTTTTTTTACTAATAGGCAATAGTACTATTTATGGTCAGCCCCGGCCAATCATCGGTTCTAAATGGATCCGCCGGCAAGCCTTCACTATTGTACAAATTCACATCAGCAGGGTTGTCAGCCCACCCATAGCGAACAGCAACGGGCGTTGAAACTTCGTCACAACTTATCACAACGGTATTGTTCTCTACAATATAAGCCTTGGCCCAATGAAATTTTTTGTCTGCGCCCGCAATAGAGAACCCTTGAACCGAACTGTTTTTGTTTTTAACCATGAGGCCCTTGCCCGTTTCTTTGAATGTTATTCGTGCCAAATTTCCATCTATTTTCATGGTATCGAATCTAGGGCTCATATACACCTCTTTGCCGTACACTTTTTTAAGGGCTGACATTGCCAAACGCCCGCCCACATCTTGTTTGTTCTTCGGATGTATATCGTCGGCATCACCTATGTCTATAATAACTGCCATACCCGTATTGGCCGTATTATCAAGTGTCATCGATTGTGCTTCGCGAAGCTCGGCCCAATCACTCTCATCAGGATGCTTCTTAGCTTGTCTAAAATTGGCCAATTGTACAAACAAAAAGGGAAGATTACCTTGATTGAAATGACTTCTCCAATCTTGAATCATATTCGGAAACAGCTTTCGATACTCATAGGCCCTGCCAGCATTGTGCTCGCCCTGATACCAAGTAATGCCTTTTATGGTCATAGGTAATAACGGACTTATCATTCCGTTAAATAACAATGTTGGCATCGCATTGGGATTGCCCCCACTTCTGGTTTCAATAATTCCCTTACCGATTTTATATTTCCATGTACCGGATAATGAAATTCTTCGTTTACTCGTTTTTATAAAAAACTCTTCTTCAGTCGATTTAAACCCTCCTCCTGCATAAATATCCTCTACTCTAACTACCAATACATTTTTTCCGCTATGGGCAATTCCCGTTTCTACAGAATAAACTCTTGTTACGTCGTACTTTTCAACCATCCCCCCTACTCTTTTCCCATTTATATAGGTGTCATCAGAGTCGTCAATACGCCCTAAATTGATTATTAGAGGACTATCGGCTTCATCTTTGTCCAAAATAAAATCTGTTTGAAACCATAAGATTCCATTCAAATCGATCAGGCCTGCACGTTCCCAATGCTGTGGTAGTTCCATTGTTTTCCATTCAGAGAAATCTTGATCGGAATTTGCCCATGTAGCCTCCTCCCCGTTCATGCCCAAATCTTTTTCAGGTAACGGCCCCGTAATAGCCAACAACTGCTTCTTTCTTTTAGTAGCTTCTTCTTCAGGGTCAAAATCATTGAGATTTGCCAAACCTTTGGCGAAACCCTCTTGACCAGAAAGGCCTTCTGTACTCGTCCATGTTTCCACTCCTGTACCGCCCCAGCTTGAATGCACCAATCCGATGGGCACATTGACGTCCTTTTGTAATCTACGCGCAAAGAAATAGGCCACAGCAGAAAAATCAGCAACGTTTTCAGAAGAACAAGTCAACCACGAACCTTCACTAATAGCGGATTTTGGTGTAGCACTAATTGTTCTTGGCACGGTAAAAAGGCGAATATTATCGTAATTGGCAGCCTTTATTTCTTCTTCCGCATTGTTCGATTGCTTTATAGACATTTCCATATTCGACTGCCCTGAACAGACCCAAACATCACCAATCAAAATATTGTGCAACTCAATGGTATTTTTACCTTGTATGGTCATGGCATACGGCCCGCCAGCTTCCATTTTTTTCAGAACGAGCTTCCATTTTCCTTCCGTATTAGCCTTGGTCCTTACCGTTTGTCCGTTGAAATTCACGGTAATCTCTTCTCCTGCATCAGCTGTTCCCCATATCGCTACATCCGCATTGCGCTGTATGACCATATAACTGCTTATCAGTTTTGGCAATTGTACATTGGCCAGTACCAACGTGGTCGTAAACAAAAGAAAAACAAGGAGAATAGAGGTGGAAAGTAATTTTTTAATTGGCATAATGCTATTTTTAGATGTGTTAAGATAAGAAAAACACTGCTTCCGCTATAACAATCATGATTTTATGGCATTATTCTTTGGCTATTTACGCAACGATATCGTAATTAGTTGAGGAGTTTTAGAGGTCAGTAGTTAACGACATATCAATTTCAATAGATAAATTACTGATTATCAATGACATGAAATTTCGTGATTTGTCCGTTCGAACCTTTCGTCTTCGCTCAAGATAAACTAAAATCGAGAACTGTAGCGTATGGTAATTAGGCCTCGACTGCGCTCGACCTGACATTATTGTATTAAAGTAAACTTTAAATATGTAACTATCTACTGACCTCTAAAAGTTTTTTATTTCTTTCTTTAAAACTAAACCCACTAAAATTTTAAACCTTTTAAACCAATAAATACAAAGTGTCAAAATAGATTTAGAAATTGAAACAAGTTTAGGAGTGTATTAACCCCTACTTTAAAACAAATGAGAACCGTACCAAACCATCAGTATCGATCTCGGTAAGTTCAACATCAT
>CAZEUV010000025.1:27070-30618 GCA_964515285.1 uncultured Maribacter sp.
ACAAATGAGAACCGTACCAAACCATCAGTATCGATCTCGGTAAGTTCAACATCATGTAACGTATTGACCAAAGCCGGATTCCAAGGTGCTTTGATTTTGATGTAGTTTTCAGTAAAACCGTGAATATAGCCCTGTTTGTTCTCACCTTCAAACAACACCGTTCTGATCATACTCAACTGGCTTTCGTAAAAGGCCCTTCTTTTCTTTACAGATAATCCTCGGAGGAGCTTACTACGCTTGCTGCGCACATTTTTTGCAACCACCCCTTTCATAGTAGCAGCGGTGGTGTTGTCTCGTTCAGAATAGGTAAATACATGCAGGTAGGAAATATCAAGCTCGTTCAGAAAACGATAGGTATCTAAAAAATGTTCATCGGTCTCGCCAGGAAAGCCCACGATCACATCAACACCAATACAGGCATGGGGCATTATTTTTTTTATTCGTTCGACCCTATCGATATAAAGACCGCTAAGGTATCTTCTGCGCATTGCTTTTAAAATATCATCATTACCGCTCTGTAACGGAATGTGAAAATGGGGCACAAAAGAATTGCTCTGAGCAACAAAATCAATGATTTCGTTTTTTAATAGATTGGGTTCTATTGATGAGATCCGTATACGGTGAATACCCGTTACCTGATCCAACGCTTTGACCAGATCCAAAAATGTATGTTCGTGCTTCTTGTTGCCAAATTCACCTTTGCCATAATCCCCGATATTGACTCCGGTTAAAACGATTTCCTTCACACCTTGTGCCGAAATTTCAGCTGCGTTTTTCAAGATATTCGTCAAAGTATCACTTCTTGAAATGCCCCGTGCTAGGGGAATTGTACAATAGGTACATTTATAATCACAGCCGTCTTGTACCTTTAAAAAAGCTCTTGTACGATCGCCAATGGCATAACTGCCCTCATAAAAATCAGCCTCTTCGATCTCACATGAATGCACCTCGCCATAAGCGTTCTTCGTAAGGTCATTGATATAATCGGTTATCTTGAATTTCTCAGTGGCCCCCAATACGAGATCCACGCCACCAACGGCGGCCAATTCTTCTGGTTTTAGCTGGGCATAGCACCCTATGGCGGCAACAAAGGCATCAGGATTCATTTTTTGCGCCTGCTTAACAATGGTCTTAAAACGTTTATCGGCATTCTCGGTCACCGAGCACGTATTGATCACATACATATCGGCTACCTCGGAAAAAGTTACCCGATCAAACCCCTCTTCGACAAAACCCCTTGCTATTGTAGAGGTTTCTGAAAAGTTGAGTTTACAACCCAATGTATGGAACGCCACTTTCTTTTTCATACTGAAACGATTTCAATACCCTTTGTATCTCACCTGACAGCATTATCAGATACCGATTTTAGGACTGCAAATATACATACTCAGGGCTAAACGTTAAAAAAAAGCCTCACACATAATAATGGTTCTACCTCTTATTAATATGGATTGACAAGTTCAAATCTATTTTTCTTCATATAATTAACCTGATAGAATTAAAAAGCAATACCATAACTTTCATACTTACCATCAGCTCTAATAATAGCGGTCACTATAACAACTAAACCTGCTAAACCTGCTAAACGAAACCCTTCAAACCAATAAAATGAACCGTCAAATTAAGTTTAGAAGTTTAAAATAGGTTTAGGAGTTTATTCTACCGTAACTAAAAACTAAATCCTTCAAACATGAAACTATTTAAACCAGTTAACAAAAGTGCTTGACTAATATTTAGAAGTTTAGCGTGTTCCACCTTAATACTAAACCTTCTAAACTATTAAACTTCTAAACCAAATCATGCCGTAGGTATGAAACAAAAAGTAAAATTAAGTTTAGAACTTTTCTAACATGAAAGCCATAATTCAACTGAGATATTTTAATTTTGTATAAAATCATAAACATGAATAGGGAGGAACTCTTAAAGGCGATCGACAAAAAATACGAGGCCATGGGCCAAAATGCAGATACACATCTTTCTGGGCTGTTACACGCAGAACCCATGAAGTATTGGGATTTTATTCAGGTAGATGCCCTACTCGGCCTACAGACCCAAAGAACACAATTGCCCGACGAAATGGTGTTTATCATGTACCACCAAATCAACGAGTTGCTTTTCAAGATGATCTTATGGGAGATTTCTCAAATTTCCGCTGCCGAAAATATAGAGCCTGATAAATTCGTCATGCACCTCATGCGGGTTTCTAGATATTTTGATATGCTCTCTAATTCGTTTATCATAATGGGCGACGGAATGGAAGTTGACCAGTACTACAAATTCAGGGACACCCTAACCCCCGCCAGCGGATTTCAAAGTGCGCAGTACAGAATGATAGAAATCGCCTCTACTGAATTGATAAACTTGATCGATTATCGCTTTAGAAAAGACATTGATAGAGATACTCCCTATGAACATGCCTTTGAACATATGTATTGGCAGGCTGCCGGAAAGGATTATAAAACCGGCGAGAAAAGTATGGTATTGACCAATTTTGAAGAGAAATACAAAAAGAAACTGGTCGACTTCATGGGGGAAAACAACACCACAAACCTGTGGACAAAATTCAAACAACTGCCTGAAAAATACCAGAATGACGAGTCATTGATCAATGCCATGCGCCATTATGACCATACCGTAAATATCGACTGGGTGATGAACCATTTAGAAGCCGCTAAAAAATATTTAGGCGATAGCGAAGCTACAGGTGGTAGTGATTGGCAAAAATACATGCACCCAAAATACCAAAGGAGAATTTTCTTTCCTGAACTATGGAGCAAGGAGGAGTTGGAGAACTGGGGGCAGGATGTTTAGGTTTTCTCTAGTAAGCAGTGAACAGTAAAAAGTGAGCAGTGGGTACTATATCAATTCTATCACAATATTCATAAAGTGTAGAACGAACTGCCTAATGTAAAAACACCTAGTAATCACTAAATTTGTACGCATATAACCGATATAAAGTTACTGGCAACTATATACCTACGTTGCCAGTAACTCAAAAAATGATGAGAACACAGGAACTTTATATAACAAATAATAAATTCATAAATCCAAGTTTTGGAGTATTAGTTGCGTTATGTGTTGTATTATATGGTTTGGCTATTTTTAAAGACTACATATTCTCTGAAGTTTATTCTATTGGTTTCTACTGGTCAGATACAATGCTCTATAATATTTATTGGCTTTTATTTATCCCATTTATGCAATTTGCCAATTTTATCTACAAAAAAATTCAATTCAAATCACTAACTAATAAAATACTTTACGCTTCAAGTACAGGATTTATATTTAGTGTGCTACATATATTTATTTTTACTTCAATTTTTATTTTAGGAAGCAATCTTATCTATTCAGTACCACACCGTTTTTTGACAATACTTAAAAATGCTATTTCTAATCAATTGCATATAACAATTATTGCATATTTATTTAGCCCTTTGGTTTTTGAGTACCTTAAAAGAAAAATACATACTCAAATTCCAAATATCAACAAAATCATAACTGTAAAGAACGGAACTCGAAGAATAAAGATTGACATTTCTACAATTCTA